>JAJZSR010000179.1 GCA_021849595.1 Pseudomonadota bacterium
GGTTGGCGGCTTGCAGCTTCAGCGCCGTGAGCGGAGTGCGCAGTTCATGTGCGGCGTCGGCGATGAAGCGATGCTGCTGGTTGAGGCTGTCCTTCAGGCGCTCGAGCAGGTGGTTGATGGCCTGCAGAAAGGGCTGGATTTCCAGCGGGCTTGCGCGGGTTTCCAGGGGCGAGAGGTCGGTGTCGGCGCGCCGGCGCAAGTCCGCCGTGAGCTGTTCCAGGGGGCGGAAGCCCGCCTTGAGAACGAGCGCCACGGCCAGCGCGATGAGCGGCAACAGGGCCGCCAGCGGCAGCAGGGTATGCAGGGCGGCGCGCTGCGCGGCCTCGTCGCGCGCATCGGTGAGTTCGCCCAGGGCCACGCGCACGCCGTCGGGGCGGGTGCCTATCCAGACGCGATAGTAGCCCTGCGGGCCGGGCACGGTGTGCAGCCCGTCGGGCCGGCTGGCCAGGCGGTCGGGCCAGGCGGGCGCGGGCAGCGGAGGCAGACGCCACAGATGCAATTGGTCGTCGGGGTCGATATTGCGCGTGTCGGGCGCCAGGTTTCTGGGCGGTGGGGCGGGGCTTTTCATCAGCAGCCGCCCCATCTGGGTGAGTTGCGCATCCTGGAATTCATTGGCCTCGCCGTAAGACAGCCAGAAGGCCAGCAACGCGGCGGCCAGGCTGCCGCCCAGCACCAGCAGGCCGATCCAGCGGGTGAGCCGGCGGCGCAAGGAAGGGGAGTTCACTTGTCCACCATCCAACCCAGCCCGCGGGCGTTGCGCACGGCTTCGGGGGCGAGCTTTTTGCGGATGCCGTGGATGAGGAAATCAATGGCGTTGCTTTCCACTTCCTCGTTCCAGCCGTACACATGCTTTTCCAATTCGGTGCGCGTGAGGATCTGGCCGGGGCGCAGGGCCAGGGCATAGAGCAGTGCGTATTCCCTGGGCGTTAAGCGGCAGCGCCGCGTTTCGAACTCGGCCTCGCGGCTGTCGGGGTAAAGCCTAAGCCGTCCGCCGCCCAGCACCGGGCTGGCATTGCCGCCCTTGCGCCGCACCACGGCGCGCAGGCGCGCGAGCAGTTCGCCGACGTCGAAAGGCTTCACCAGATAATCGTCCGCGCCGAGGTCGAGGCCGGCGATGCGATCTTCCACCGCGTCGCGCGCGGTGACGATGATGATGGGCGCCGAACCGCCGCGGCTGCGGTATTCGCGCAGCACCTCGATCCCGTCCTTGCGCGGCAGGCCCAAGTCCAGCAGCACGGCGTCGTGTTCGTCCACGGCCAGCGCCGCCAGCGCGGCAGCGCCGTCCTGCACCCAGTCGGCGGTGAGCGCCGCATCCTTGAGGGCCTGGATCACTGCCTCGCCGATCATGGCATCGTCTTCCACCAGCAATACGCGCATGGGCTCCCTTTCGGACAACAACTTTAAGGCGCTTGGTTTAGAAAAAGATTAGCCTCTTTGCGCGTCGCCGCGGATGTGACCATGGACTATGCGCCCGTCATCGGCGGGTCACCGAGCATCCTTAAGATTTACTGAGGACGAGCCGCGACACACCGCAGCGTATCCGTCCAAACCTTTTTACATTTCAGGGAGTCCTCGATGAATTTGCGCAACAACTCTTTACGGCGTTTTGGCATGGCCGCCGTGGCATGTGTGGTGCTGGCCGCGACCGGCGCCTCGGCGGAAACGGAAAACGAACCCCACGGCGCCTTGCATTATGGCAGCTTCAGCTTCGGCCTGTGGGGCGACATGCCCTACGCCAAGAACGGCGACGACCCGAAAATCCCGGCGCTCGTCGCCAGCATGAATGCCGCGCATCTGGCCTTCACCGTTTTCGACGGGGACACCAAGGACGGCAGTTCGGCCTGCACCGACGAACTCATCGGACAACAAGCCATAGCCCGCTTCAATCAATTGCGCGCGCCGACGGTCTATGTCCCCGGCGACAACGAGTGGACCGATTGCCACCGCATCAACAACGGCGGCTACAACGCGCTCGAGCGGCTTGCCTTCCTGCGCAGCCAGCTCGCCAACACAGAATACAGCTTCGGCCGGCGCAAGATGGCGCTGCAGCGCCAGGGGCAGCCCGGCCAGCCTTATAGCGAGAACACGCGCTGGGTGTACGGCAACGTGGTGTTCGTCGGCCTCAACGTCCCCGGCAGCAACAACAACAAGGTGAACGACGGCGCCTGCTTGAGCAAGAAAAGCGTGCGCACGCTGGCCGATTGCGCGGACGACAACGCAGAATACGCCGACCGCAACGCCCACGATCTGGCATGGCTCAAGGAGTCTTTCGACATCGCCAAAGCGCGCGGCGCGGCCGGGGTGATGGTGGTGATCCAGGCCGACCCGGGCTTTGACTTGCCTGAGACTGAGGACGTCAACGAGCGCAATTTGCCCGATTACAACGGCTATACGGACTTCCTCGATGCGCTGGCGAGCGAAACCCAGGCCTTTCCCGGGCAGGTCGTGTTGGTGCACGGCGACACGCATTTCTTCAAGATCGACAAGCCGCTGCTCAGCCAGAAGGACATGCTGAAGAATTTCACGCGCGTGGAAACTTTCGGCAGTCCCAATGTGCACTGGGTGAAAGTGACGGTCGAGCCCCAGAGCGCCAACGTCTTCCATTTCGAGCCGGTCATCGTGTCCGGCAACTGAGGCGCGCTCACTACCCGGGCAGGCCCCGATCGTTAGGCGGTCGGGGCTACGCGCCGGCCCATGTCGGAAAGGCTCGGTTTGCGGCTATCATCCCCAAGAACGTTGCCTACAAACCGACATGCCGAACGGCTTTCTTTTTCATTCCCAGCCTCTCGACTGGGGCCAGCTTCTGGCCCATCCCGCCCTGCTGGCGGTCGCCTTCGGCATCGTCGCGCTGGCGTTCTTCGTGCGTGCGGCCATCGGCTTTGGTTCCGGGCTGATTTCCGTGGCCCTGCTCTCGCTGCTCTTTCCCATCAAGCAGGTGGTGCCCGTGGTGCTGCTGCTGGACATCATCGCGCCCTTCTACCTAGGCATTTACGATTTGCATGAGCTGCGCGGCGATGAGCTGAAGGCGCTGCTGCCGGCCTCGCTGGCGGGGTTGGCGCTGGGTTCGGTGGTGTTGGCGCGCACCGATGCGCAAAGTCTCACAACCTTTCTCGGCGTGTTCATCCTGGCCTATGTTGCCTACGCTCTGCTGCTGCGCCCCGAGCGCCTACCGCAGATTTCGCGCCGCTGGGCCTGGCCGCTGGGCACGCTGGGCGGCATCATCGGCAGCCTTTATGGCGGCGGCGGGCCGCCCATCGTCGCCTATCTGCAAATGCGCCATTTGGACAAGCGCGCATTTCGCGCCACTTTCCAGGCTATCGCGCTGGTGGACAATCTGCTGCGCGCCGTGATGTATCTGCTGCTGGGCCTGCTCAACCTGGCCTTGGGGGCGGTGTTCCTGGCCCTGGCGCCGGCTGCGTTGCTGGGGCTTTATCTGGGCAACCATCTGCATTTCCGCATCCCGCACCGGGCGTTTCTCTACGCCACGCTGGCGCTGCTGGCGGGGGTGGGACTCAAGTATCTGGTCTGACCTACCAGCCCAGGCTGAAGCCGGCCAGAAGGAGTGCGAGCACGGCGAGGCTCAAGGCGCAGTAGAGATGATCGCCATGGCGGTGGAACACCGCGCTTGCCATCAGCAACTGCAGGGACGGGCTGGCCACCAGCACCAGCAGTCCCAGGTCCATGAGGGCGCGCGCTTGACCGGCAAGCGCGGCGCGTAGGATGCCCCAGGGCGTTTCCAGGGTGGCGGGCTGGCCGTGAAACAGACGCCAGTCCGGCAGGTCCATGCCATGCCGCGCCAGGAACAGCGCGGCGCCGCCGAGCAGCAGGGCCACGACCACGGCCACCAGCGGCCCCAGCAGCCGGCGGCGCGCGCCTTCCAGAGCGTCCACGGCGCGTTGCTGTAGCACCAGATGCGCGCGGTCGGGTTTCAGCTCAGGGCTTGCCATAGCACCTCGATACCCAGCGCGCCCACCACCAGGGCAAAGAAAGGCCGCAGCCAGCGCGTAGTGATTTTCGGCAGCAGCCGGGCGCCGATGGCCGCGCCGGCCAGGGTGCCCAGCACCACCGGCCCGGCCAGGATCGGGTCCACGTAGCCCTGGCGGAAATAGATGGCGGCGCTGGCACCGGCGGTGATGCCGATCATGAAATTGCTGGTGGCGGTGGAGACCTTCAGCGGCAGGCGCATCACCAGGTCCATGGCCAGGGTTTTGAGTGCGCCGGAGCCTATGCCCAGGAGGCCGGACATGAGTCCGGCCACGCCCATGAGGGCGAAGCCGGCCGGCACGCGCCGCGGCGCGTATTCGATGTGCACCGACCCGTCGTCCATGGTTCCGGCCAGTTTCAGGGCGTTGCTGCCGTCGGCGACGGCGGGATGCTGCGGGGGAGCGCGCAGCGCCAGCACGGAGGAGAACAGCAAGGTCGCGCCCAGCAGGTATTCCAGGGCGGTCTTGGGCACATGATGGGCCGCCAACGCCCCGGCAACGGCGCCCGCCACTACCGCAACCTTG
>JAJZSR010000028.1:0-13411 GCA_021849595.1 Pseudomonadota bacterium
GTGGCTTAGGCGCGCCTACCTGAGTCTGTGAACTGACCATGGAGGCGTCCGGTGGAATCCTGTATATCTGCTTCCAGACTAGCGCAGACTCTTACAATTGATCGCGCTAACTGATCGCCCGACTCAGTGCAGACTAAGATCAGTCGTTGGCAATTGCAGGTATCGGTGATCTGGTAAAGCTATGGTTGCAATGAAACTGACAAATAGAGCGAGGCAATAAGGATGATCGAGGTCATATGGGGTTCGGCGAAGGAGAAGCCGATTTCGTCTAGGTCCCTTGCGGAAGAACTGTCCGCTAACCTGCCCGGTGACGGTTATCTTTATCTGGGCTATCCCATCATTGGGTCACCGACCGGCCCGATGAAATTGGATGCGCTGCTGATATCCCCGACCTTCGGGCTCGTTGCCTTTGATCTGGTTGAGGGCACGGACTTGGGTGACTTAAGCGCACGCCAGGACGACATCGCTTCGATGCTTGAGGTTCGTTTGAAGCCATACGCGGGGCTTAAAACCGGACGATCGCTGAAATTCGAAATTAATGTTGTGACTTATGCGCCCGCGAAGGCGCATCTGCCAGATGCTGAGCCACCCTATTTCGTCGCGAATCAAATAAACGTTGGCGCGACGGTACAACGATTTCATTGGGGTGCGGAAGCCGGCGTCTTTCAGAACCTAGTTGCCGCTGTCCAGGTAGTCACATCGATTCGTGGGGGGAAACAGAAGCGAGAGCCGAAGAAGGCGGATTCGCGCGGCGCAAGGCTGAAGCGCGTTGAAGAGTCGATCGCCAACCTAGATCAGCATCAGTCGCAGGCGGTGATCGAAACCGTTGAGGGCGTACAGCGCATCCGTGGGTTAGCAGGCTCTGGCAAAACGATCGTTCTTGCATTGAAGGTAGCCTATCTGCACTCCCAGAACCCATCATGGCGAATTGCGGTCACCTTCAATACTCGCTCACTGAAGGAACAGTTTCGTCGCCTGATCAACAACTTCACTATCGAACAAACCGGCACGGAGCCCGACTGGGAGAGCATCGACATCATCAATGCGTGGGGCGGCCCCGGCGATCGAGAGCGCGATGGGATCTATCATAGGTTTTGCCGAGTAAATGATGTTCCCTTCCTCGACTTTGGGACAGCGAAGCGCAAGTTCGGCGAGGGGAAGGAGTTTGCGGGTGCCTGTTCCGAGGCACTTTCAGCGGCTAAGCAGCCGGTGGCCTTATACGACTTGATGTTGATTGACGAAGCCCAGGATCTACCGATCGAATTCATACGTCTTTGCTATCGATCTCTGTCGTCCCCAGGAAGGTTGGTCTACGCCTATGACGAACTGCAGTCACTCACAGGATCATCAGTCCCTCCACCCGAAGAGTTGTTCGGCAACGGCCCAGATGGCTTGCCACTTGTGCGACTAAACCAAGAGGAGGGTGGCCCCCGGCAAGACATCATCTTGGAGAAGTGCTACCGAAACTCCCGCCCGCTGCTGGCAACCGCGCACGCCCTTGGCTTCGGTATCTACAGGCAGCGAGGCCTGGTTCAAATCTTTGATCAAGACACCCTGTGGACAGATGTCGGATACGTGGTCGAAGACGGTGAGTTGGCCGGCGGACAGCGAGTCACATTGGCACGGACGCCTGACACCTCTCCAGAGTTCCTGGAGGACCATTCAAAAATCGAGGACTTGATCCAGTTCCATAAGTTTGAAGGTTCGGCAGACCAGACTGGGTGGCTGGTAAAGGCTATTCAGGCCGATATCACCGAACAAGAGTTGCGGCCTGAGGATATCGTTGTCATCAACCCAAATCCGCTCACAACACAGAAGGAGGTTGGGCCTGCCCGACAACAGCTATTCGCGATCGATATTAATAGTGAGTTGGCTGGGGTTAGTACCTCGGCTGACATATTCACCAAGGCTGGATGCGTTACCTTTACCGGAATCTTCCGCGCGAAGGGGAACGAAGCAGGGATGGTCTACATTATCAACGCGCAGGACTGCGCTTCAGGCTGGGACAAGACGGCTACGGCGCTCAATCGCAACCGCTTGTTTACTGCAATTACTCGTTCAAAAGCCTGGGTGCGCATTCTGGGCATCGGGCGCAATATGGACCTACTAATTCAGGAGTGGAGCACTCTACAACAGAACGAGTACAAGCTCCGCTTTCAGTATCCGACTGACGAAGAAAAGAAGCTCCTTCGCGTGATCAACAAAGAAATCCAAGGCAAGGGGCGGGCACGGCGAAAAACGGCCCGTTCGCAACGAGACCAGCTACTGCAGGCAGTTGAGAAGGGTGAAATCGATGTCGATCAGCTCATCCTAGAACTGGAGAAACTCAAGCGTGCCTCGGGGAAGAAATGAACCCTGATAGCGTCCGACAGCAGATCACGGATCTAATCAACCGCCTAATCATCGCGAGCATCTCCGTAAAGCAATTCACACCAGTGATCCGGACAGTTGAAGGTGGTGCCATACAGATTGGGGGTAGGCCTAACACCACGGTAGCCATGCGGGACATTCCCTACGTGGACATCTATCGTGAGTTGGACTCACACGATGCCTACCACGTCAAGCTGATAGACGGTGGCTTGCTTCTCTTTCAGTACTCCTTTCGGGCGGATCGATCGCTGGCGCAGCATCGACTCGCATACTTCCCAAGCCCAGTCCTGCCAACGGTGGAGGAGGCGCCGGCGCTGTACGAACAGGACGATCTGTATGCCGATATCATTGCCAAGCGTTTGGTTCGATTTCCGGTTCGGTTCGATTATGCGCCAGATGAGAGAGTTGACGTCCTCCATCCGGCTTCGCACATGACGCTGGGGCAGTACGAAAGCTGCAGAATCCCTGTGGCAGGCCCGCTCGGCCCAAGCTCCTTCGGGATGTTCATCATCCGCAATTTCTACTTTCGAACCTATAAGAAATACAAGAACAACTTTGACCGGCGGCATGTGCATATTAATCGCACTGAAACTATTTCAGCGAATGAGCAGCGTTTAACACACATTGTTCATGGGTTGTGAGGGGGATAATTTGAGGTGCAGCTTGCGTCGGAGAGTTGTTTGTAGTTCACGCGCTTCAAATACATCACGTCTTTGATCACGCGGGTGACGAACTGGGCCCAGGGGGCTTTCATCGGCGTTCTGACCTAGAAACGGCGGTGCATTTAAACCATATATAGTGAATACGCCGCATATGTGATGTCATGGCGACGTAATCGATGCGCCTTGGTGTTGCGGTTATGCGACCTTACGGTCGGTCATTACCCGTACTCAACTAAGCTCAAAAAGCGCCCCGAAATGGCAGCTCTGTCCAAAAAAGAAACCATAAAATTGCCAAACGGCAAGGTTATGGTTTCCGTGACAACATTGAGCAAGTCCGGGCTTAGGTGTTCTGGTGGACCGAAAGGGGATCGAACCCTCGACCTCCGCATTGCGAACGCGGCGCTCTCCCAGCTGAGCTATCGGCCCGAAGGGCGGCATTATACCGGGGCGCTGCCCCGGCCGAAAGTGCGCCGGGGTCTTGGCGCGCTGGTCTCAGGCCTTGCGCCTATAAACCCACCAAAGCAATCCGCTGCCGGCGATGATGAGGGGAATGGACAGCCACTGGCCCATGGTGAGCCCCAGGGCGAGAAAGCCGAGGAAGGCATCGGGCTCGCGCGTGAATTCCACCAGAAACCGGAACACGCCGTAGCCCAGCATGAACAGCCCCGAGACGGCGCCGGCGGGGCGCGGTTTTTTGGCGAAGAACCAGAGGATGAAGAACAGCGCGACGCCTTCCAAGGCCGCCTCGTAGAGCTGAGAGGGCTGGCGGGGGATGTTGCCGGCACCCTGGAAGACCATGCCCCAGGGCAGGGTGGTGGGGCGTCCCCACAGCTCGCCGTTGATGAAGTTGCCGATGCGTCCGGCGCACAAACCCAAGGGGACCAATGGGGCGATGAAATCGGTGGTGGCCAGCCATTTCTTGCCCCGGCTGCGCGCGAACAGCCAGAGCGCGAAGGCGACACCGAGGAAGCCGCCGTGAAAGCTCATGCCGCCGTCCCACACCTTGACGATGTCGGCGGGATGGGAGAAGTAGAAGTCGGGCTGGTAAAACAGCACATAGCCCAGGCGCCCGCCCAGCACTACGCCCAGCACGCCGTAAGTGAGCACGTCGTCGAGGTCTTTCTCGGTCCAGTCCAGCCAGGGCTGGGTGTGGATGCGCCGACGCCCCATCACGATCACGAGGATGAAGGCCAGCAGATACATGAGGCCGTACCAATGCACCGGCAGGGGGCCGATATGGAAGGCGATGGGGTTGATGTCGGGATGAACGAGCATAGGGCGGGCGTGCGGTAAAATCCGGTGGATTATAGACCCGCGCTTTGGTTCCCATGCCTGCCTATCGTTCCCGCACCACCACCCACGGCCGCAACATGGCCGGCGCGCGCGCGCTTTGGCGCGCCACTGGCATGAAGGATGGCGATTTCGACAAGCCCATTATCGCCGTCGCCAATTCCTTCACCCAGTTCGTGCCGGGCCATGTGCACCTCAAGGATCTAGGCCAGTTGGTGGCGCGCGAGATCGAGCAGGCCGGTGGCGTGGCCAAGGAATTCAACACCATTGCGGTGGATGACGGCATCGCCATGGGCCACGGCGGCATGCTCTATTCGTTGCCCAGCCGCGATTTGATTGCGGACTCGGTGGAGTACATGGTCAACGCGCATTGCGCGGATGCCCTGGTATGTATTTCCAACTGCGACAAGATCACGCCCGGCATGCTGATGGCGGCGCTGCGCCTGAATATCCCTACCGTGTTCGTATCCGGCGGCCCGATGGAGTCGGGCAAGGCCAACATCCACGGCAAGATCGTGCACCTGGATCTGGTGGACGCCATGGTGTCGGCCGCCAACCCGCAGGAAAGCGACGCCGACGTCATGCAGATGGAGCGTTCGGCCTGCCCCACCTGCGGTTCATGCTCGGGCATGTTCACGGCCAATTCCATGAATTGCCTGACCGAAGCCCTGGGCCTCAGCCTGCCAGGCAACGGCTCGGTGCTGGCCACGCATGCCGACCGCGGCAAGCTGTTTCTTGCCGCCGGGCGTTTGATCGTCAAGCTGGCCAAGCGCTATTACGAGCAGGACGACGCCTCTGTGCTGCCGCGCTCCGTCGCCGGTTTCCAGGCTTTCGAGAATGCCATCGCCCTGGACATCGCCATGGGCGGCTCCACCAACACCGTCCTGCATCTGCTGGCGGCGGCCCATGAGGCCGGCGTACCCTTCACCATGAAGGACATCGACCGCATGAGCCGGCGCGTGCCCAATCTCGCCAAGGTGGCGCCGGCCACGCAGTTGTACCACATGGAGGATGTGCACCGGGCCGGCGGCGTCATGGCCATTCTGGGCGAGCTGGACCGCGCCGGACTGATTCATCGCGACCTGCCCACCGTGCTGCACAAGACCATGGGCGAGCAGATCGACAAATTCGACGTGCGCCGCAGCACCGATCGCGAGGTGCTCGACTACTATCGCGCCGCGCCGGGCAATGTCCCCACGCAGGTCGCCTTCAGCCAGGACAAGCGCTGGAAGACGCTGGATTTGGACCGCACGGGCGGCTGCATCCGGGAAGCGGGGCATGCCTACTCGAAGGAAGGCGGCCTGGCCGTGTTGTATGGCAATCTGGCCGAGCACGGCTGCATCGTCAAGACCGCAGGCGTGGACGAATCAATCTGGAAGTTTTCTGGGCCGGCGCGCATTTTCGAGAGCCAGGAGGCGGCCGTGGAGGGCATCTTGGGTGACCGCGTGCAGCCGGGTGACGTGGTCGTCATCCGCTACGAGGGTCCGCGCGGCGGCCCCGGCATGCAGGAAATGCTTTATCCGACGAGCTACCTCAAGTCCAAGGGGCTGGGCAAGGTCTGCGCCCTCATCACCGACGGGCGCTTCTCCGGCGGAACGTCGGGCCTGTCCATCGGCCACGTCTCTCCCGAAGCGGCGGAAGGCGGCGTTATCGGTCTGGTGCAGGAAGGCGACCGCATCGAAATCGACATCCCGCAGCGCCGCATCGACCTGGTGGTGCACCAGGCGGAACTGGAGCGCCGGCGCAAGCTGATGGAAGGCCGAGGCCGCGACGCCTGGAAACCCGCGCAGCGCGAGCGCAGCGTGAGCCCGGCGCTCAGGGCTTATGCCGCCATGGCCACGTCCGCGGCCTTCGGCGCGGTGCGCGACGTGTCCCAGGTGGAACGGCAGGATTGAGCTTTTCATGCGCGCTTTGCTGATCCTCAACCCCAAGGGCGGCAGCGGCAAGACCACGCTGGCGACCAACGTCGCCGGCGCGCTGGCCTCCCTGGGCGAGGACGTGGAGCTGCTGGATCTCGATCGCCAGAGATCGGCCAGCCAATGGCTTGCGCGGCGCCCGGCCAACTTGCCGGCCATCCGGTTGATGAACGATCCCCTGGGCAGCGAAAAAAAATCCGGTTGGCTGGTGGTGGACACCCCGGCGGCCCTGCACGGCAAGAACCTCGACCATGCCTTGCGGCTCGCGCATCGTGTGCTCGTGCCGGTGGCGCCGTCACTCTTCGACATCCAGGCCAGCCGCGACTTCCTGCACAGCCTGGCGGCGGAAAAGGCCGTGCGCAAGGGCAGGACCTTCGTCGGCGTGGTGGGCATGCGCATGGCGCCGCGCACGCGTGCAGCCGTGACGCTGGAAGGCTTTCTGCGCGATCTCGACCTGCCGGTGCTGGGCTATCTGCGCGAGGCGCAGAACTACGTCAATGCCGCGTTCGAGGGCAAGACGCTGTTCGACCTGCCGCCTTCGCAGTCGGAAATCGACCGTGCGCAATGGGCGGAGCTGATCGTCTGGCTGCGCCAGGGCGCCTGATTGCCATGCCCAACCATCTCGCACACGAGTCCAGCCCTTATCTGCGCCAGCATGCGGACAACCCCGTGGACTGGTATCCCTGGGGGCCGGAGGCGCTGGACAAGGCCAGACGCGAAGACAAGCCCATCCTGCTCTCCATCGGCTATTCCACTTGCCACTGGTGCCATGTGATGGCGCACGAATGCTTCGAGGACGCCGAAGTGGCGGCGGCCATGAACGCGTATTTCGTCAACATCAAGGTGGACCGCGAGGAGCGCCCCGACCTCGATCAGATCTATCAGACCGCGCATCAGTTGCTGGCGCGCCGTGCCGGCGGCTGGCCGCTCACGGTGTTTCTCACGCCCGATCAACTGCCCTTCTTTGCCGGCACTTATTTCCCCAAGGCGCCGCGCCATGGTCTACCCGGCTTCGTCGATCTGTTCACGCAGGTGGAACGCGCCTACCGCACGCGCCGCGACGTTTTGCAGGAACAAAACCAGTCGCTCATGGAAGCGCTCGCCTGGCAGCCGCCGCCAGGCGGCAGTATCGACGGCGCTGTGCTGACTCAGGCACGGAGGGATCTGGCGGCCGCTTTCGACGGCACTTGGGGCGGTTTCTCGCCGGCGCCGAAATTTCCCCGCGCCGCGGAACTCGAATTTCTGCTCGATGGCGACGACGCCGAGGGCCGCGCACGTGCCCTGTTCACGCTGGAGAACATGCTGGGCGGCGGCTTGTTCGATCATCTGGGCGGTGGGTTTTTCCGCTACTCCGTGGACGAGCGCTGGGAAATCCCCCATTTCGAAAAGATGCTTTACGACAATGGGCCGCTCTTGGGCATCCTGGCGCGCGCCTTCCGCCTGACCGGCGATGTGCGCTTCCGATCTGCGGCCGAGGCCGCGGTGGGCTGGCTGGCGCGCGAGATGAGCGCGCCCGAGGGCGGCTTCTACAGCGCCCAGGATGCCGATTCCGAGGGCCACGAAGGGCGTTTCTACGTGTGGATGCCGGATACCGCCCGCCAAGTTTTGGACGCACGCGAATACGCCGTGGCGGCCGCGCATTTCGGCCTGGACAGGCCGCCCAATTTCGAAAACCGCGAGTGGCATCTGCAGGCGCGCGGGCCGGCGGCGGACGCGGTTCTGCTGGAAGCCGCCCGCGCCAAGCTGTTCGCCGCGCGCTCTCAACGTGTAGCGCCGGGACGCGACGAGAAAATCCTCACCGCCTGGAACGGCCTGATGATCGCCGGCCTGGCGCGGGCCGGACGCGTGTTTGCCCGCCCGGACTGGCTCGACATGGCCTGTGCCGCGGCGGATTTCCTGCAGCGCGAAGTGTGGCGCGACGGGCGATTGCTGGCGGTTATCAAAGACAGCAGCGCCAAGCTCAACGCCTATCTGGACGACCACGCCTATATGCTGGACGCGCTGCTGGAACTGCTCCAGGCGCGTTTCCGCACGCAGGATTTGCACTGGGCCCAGGCCCTTGCCGAACTGCTGCTCGCGCATTTCGAGGACCGGGAGCGCGGCGGCTTTTTCTTCACCAGCGACGATCACGAGGCGCTCATCCAGCGGCCCAAGAGCGTTTATGACCAGGCCATGCCTGCCGGCGCCGCCGTGGCCGCGCGCGGCCTGCAAAGGCTGGGGCATCTGCTCGGCGAGGCGCGCTACCTGGAAGCGGCGCAACGCTGTCTGCAGGATGGCGCCGGGTCGCTGGCCCAGGCGCCGGCGGCCCATGCCAGCCTGCTGCGCGTGCTGGCGGACGAGTTGGCACCGCCGCGCCAGATACTGCTGCGCGGCGCTGCCGCGGCCTGGCGGCCGGCCCTGGAGGCACAGATCGGCGCGCGCGATGCCCTTTTCGTGCTGCCGGATGAAGCTCTGCCGCAGGCTCTCATGGCGCCCGGTGTCAGTGGCGCACAGGTGTGCGAGGGCGCGCGCTGCCTGCCGACGTTCGAGCGCATCGAGCCCTTGCTCGAATTTTTGCAACAAGTAAGCAACAATTGATGCAATGGTTTGGTAACTAATGACCACTAGGCTTGGCTTGTATTGCGGCCGCTTTCCCTTACCATTCGCTTAGTTTTTTATTAATTTTTGACCCGCATCATCGTTCCAGGAGTTGTCATGAAATTCGCTTCCTTGCTTGCCGTTCTCTTCCTTGTCC
Organism: Pseudomonadota bacterium; assembly: GCA_021849595.1. GTDB lineage: Bacteria > Pseudomonadota > Gammaproteobacteria > Burkholderiales > Thiobacillaceae > JAJXXS01. The sequence goes on from JAJZSR010000028.1 coordinate 8,973, forward strand.
TGTCCGGCTGGGCCCATGCCGACGGCATGGCCTTGGCGCAGAAGAACGCCTGCCTGTCCTGCCACAGCGTCGACAAGAAAATCGTCGGCCCCGCCTTCAAGAGCGTGGCCGCGCGCTTCAAGGGGCAGAAGGGCGCCGAGGACATGTTGGTGCAGAAAGTGCTGCACGGCAGCCAGGGCGCCTGGGGCCCTGGCTCCGTGATGCCGCCCAACCCGCAGGTTAGCCCGCAGGACGCCAAGCAGATCGTTGCCTGGATCCTCAGCCTGTAAGCGCCAGCCAGGGCGTTGGACATTCATGCGAAGAGCCGGCCGTGGGCCGGCTTTTTTCATGAGGCGCGCGCACTGGTGTAAGATTTTTACGTTTGTAACCTTCCCGAAGCTTCCCCCGTGAAAGCGCTAAGCCTTGCCGTGTGCGCCGCCCTGATTTTGACCGGGTGCGGCCATAAAGCCTCCGACCAGGGGGGCGATGTCGTGAAAATCGGCCTGGCCGCCCCCCTGACCGGCCCCCAGGCGCAGTTGGGCCAGGACATGGCCAACGGCGCTAGGCTGGCGATCGACGAAATCAATGCCGGCCATCCGCAGATCGGCGGCAAGCCGGTGACTTTCAAGCTGCTCGCCGAAGATGACCAGGCCGACCCTAAAACTGCCACCAACGTCGCGCAGCGCCTGGTCGACGACGGCGTAGCCGCAGTCATCGGCCACATGAACTCCGGCACGACCATCCCCGCTTCGCGCATCTACTACCAGGCGGGCATTGCGCAGATTTCGCCTTCCGCCACGGCGGTCAAGTACACCCATCAGGGTTTCGACACCGCCTTCCGCGTCATGGCCAACGATGCCCAGCAGGGCACCGTGCTGGGCGACTTCGCCGTGCAGACCCTGGGGGCTCATCGCATCGCTATCATCGATGACCGCACCGCCTACGGCCAGGGGCTGGCCGACCAGTTCGAACGCACCGTCAAAGCGTTGGGCGCCGACGTGGTGGATCGGGAATACACCACTGACCATTCCACCGACTTCATGGCCATACTCACCAACATCAAGGCGAAAAAACCCGATCTGGTGTTCTTCGGCGGCATGGATCCGCAGGCCGGGCCGATGGTCCGGCAGATGCGCCAGTTGGGCATCGCGGCCAAATTCCTGGGCGGCGACGGCGTGCGCACCCCGCAGTTCATCACTCTGGCGGGGCCGGACGCCGAAGGCGCGTATGCCAGCACCCCCGGGCTGCCCTTAGACAAAATGCCCAAGGGGCCGGAATTCCAGGCCAAGTTCACCGCCAAGTACGGGCCCATCCAGCAATACGCGCCTTACGCCTACGATGCGGCGTATGTGCTGGTGGGCGCCATGGAGAAGGCCGGCTCCGCGGACCCGAAGAAATTCCTGCCCGTGCTACGGCAGACGGATTATCAGGGCGTGACGGGGCCCATACGCTTCGACGCCAGCGGCGACCTGACCCAGGGCGCCATCACGCTGTACCAGGTGCAGAAAGGCGCCTGGGTGCCCCTGCAGACCTTCCAGAAACACTGATCGCGCCGCCGTGGACATCCTGGCGCAGCAGATTTTCAACGGCCTGGTGCTGGGCAGCATCTACGCCGTGGTGGCCCTGGGCTACACCATGGTGTACGGCATCCTGGAGTTGATCAACTTCGCCCACGGTGAGGTCACCATGATGGGCGCCATGGTGTCCATCAGCGTCATCGGCCTGGGACTGGCGGCCGGCGTGCCGGCGCTGCCGCTGATTCTGCTGGCCATCCTGGCCGCCATCGTGGCCTGCATGCTGCTGGGCCTGGGCATCGAGCGCTTCGCCTACCGGCCGCTGCGCCACGCGCCGCGGCTGGCGCCCCTGATCACCGCCATCGGCATGTCCATTCTGCTGCAGAACATCGCCATGATGATCTGGGGCAAGCAATACATCCCCTTCCCGCCAGTGTTTCCCCAGGGCGAACATCGCATCCTCGGCGCCCATGTCACCGACGTGCAAATCATCATCCTCGCCACGACGGTGCTGCTCATGCTGGCGCTCACCCTGCTGGTCAAGCACACCCGCCTGGGGCGGGCCATGCGCGCCATCGCCCAGTCCCAGCCGGTGGCGCAACTGATGGGGGTGAATGTCAATGCCGTAGTGGCGGCGACCTTTGCCATCGGCTCGGCGCTGGCTGCGGTGGCCGGCGTGCTGGTGGCCGCCAACTATGGCCAGGCGCAGTACTACATGGGGTTTCTGCTGGGGCTCAAGGCCTTTTCGGCGGCCGTGCTGGGCGGCATAGGCAACATCGCCGGCGCCATGTTGGGCGGGCTGCTGCTGGGGTTGATCGAAAGCCTGGGTGCGGGTTATATCGGCCAGCTCACGGGCGGATTTCTCGGCAGCAACTACCAGGATGTGTTCGCCTTCTTCGTGCTGATACTCGTGCTGGTGTTCCGCCCGTCGGGCTTGCTGGGGGAGCGGGTGGTTGAACGCGCGTAAGCGGGCCTGGCTGGCCGCCCTGGCCTTGGGATCGGGACTGGCGGTGCTGCCGTTCGGCCTCGATGGTTTGCTCGGCCCCTATTGGGTGCGCGTGCTGGATTTCGCCCTGCTCTACGCCATGCTGGCACTGGGCCTCAACATCGTGGTGGGCTATGCCGGCCTGCTGGACCTGGGCTACATCGCTTTCTACGGTGTGGGCGCTTATCTGTATGCATTGCTGGCTTCGCCGCAGTTCGGCATCCACTGGCCATTCTGGATTACCCTGCCCTTGGGTGCCGCGCTCGCCGCGCTGTTCGGCATCCTGCTCGGCACGCCGACGCTGCGCCTGCGCGGCGATTACCTGGCCATCGTCACGCTGGGCTTCGGCGAGATCATCCGCATCTTCCTCAACAACCTCGACGCGCCCGTCAACATCACCAACGGCCCGCAGGGCATCACCGCCATCGACTCCGTGCATCTCGGAAGTTTCTCGCTCGGACGTGCGCACGAAGTGCTGGGCTTCGATATCCCCAGCACGGTGTTCTATTACTACCTTTTCCTGATCTGCATGCTGGCGGTGGTGTTCATCTCGCTGCGCCTGGAGAATTCCCGCATCGGCCGCGCCTGGGTGGCGATCCGCGAGGACGAGGTGGCAGCCGAGGCCATGGGCATACCCACGCGCAACATCAAGCTGCTGGCCTTCGCCATGGGCGCGTCCTTCGGCGGCCTGGCGGGTGGGCTGTTCGCCAGCTTCCAGGGCTTCGTCAGCCCGGAGTCGTTCAATCTCATGGAGTCCATCATGATCCTGTGCATGATCGTGCTGGGCGGCATGGGCCACATTCCCGGCGTCATCCTGGGCGCGGTGCTGCTCACCGTGTTGCCCGAAGCGCTGCGCTATGTGGGCGATCTGCAGCGCCACGTTCTGGGGCGCGTGGTGGTGGACCCGGCCGATCTGCGCATGCTGCTGTTCGGCCTGGCCCTGGTGCTCATGATGCAATTCCGTCCCGCCGGCCTGTGGCCGTCGCGCCGCCGCCAGCGCGAGTTCTCCGCCACCGGCGACATGGCGGAACAAGAACAGGCCAGCCTGTTCGACGCGCGCCGATGATGCTCGGCGCCCGCGGCCTGTGCAAGCGCTTCGGCGGCCTCAAGGCTTTGTCCGAGGTCGATTTCGCCGTACAGCGCGGCGAGATCTTCGGCCTCATCGGGCCCAACGGGGCGGGCAAGACCAGCTTGTTCAACTGCCTCACCGGGCTGTACATGCCCGATACCGGAACGCTGGAACTGGGTGGCGAGAGCCTCTTGGGGCGCGCGCCGCATGAGATTGTGCGCCTTGGCCTGGCGCGCACTTTCCAGAACATCCGCCTGTTCGGCAACATGACCGCTTTGGAAAACGTCATGGTGGGGCGCCATGTGCGCACTCGCAGCGGCGTTCTCGGCGCGGTGCTGGGCACGGCGGCGATGCGCCGGGAAGAGGCCGACACCCGCGCACGCGCGCATGCGCTGCTGGAGCGCGTGGGCATTGCGCGTCACGGCGGGGCGCTGGCCCAGCATCTTTCCTACGGCGATCAGCGCCGCCTGGAGATTGCCCGCGCGCTGGCCACCGAGCCCAAGCTGCTGGCCCTGGACGAGCCCGCCGCCGGCATGAACGTCAGCGAGAAGCAGGGTCTGCGCGAATTGCTGCTGAGCCTGCGCGCGGATGGCCTCACGCTGTTTCTCATCGAACACGACATGGGCCTGGTGATGAAGCTGTGTGACCGCGTCATGGTGCTGGATTTCGGCGTCAAGATCGCGGAGGGTGCGCCGGCGCAGGTGCGCCAGGATCCCCAGGTCATTGCTGCCTATCTGGGCATGGAGACGGCGTCTTGAGCTTGCTGGCGGTGGAGCAACTGCGCGTCGCCTATGGCCGCATCCGGGCGGTGCAAGGCCTGGATTTGCGCGTGGACGAGGGCGAAGCGGTGTGCCTCATCGGGGCCAATGGCGCAGGCAAGACCAGCACCTTG
>JAJZSR010000028.1:13421-22851 GCA_021849595.1 Pseudomonadota bacterium
CACCTTGAAAGCGCTGGCGGGGCTACTGCCAGCGCAGGGCGCCATCCAGTTCGACGGCCATCGCCTGCTTGGCCGTCCGGCACACGAAATCGCGCGCCAGGGGCTGACCCTGGTGCCGGAAGGACGCGGCATCTTCCCGCGCATGACGGTGCTGGAAAACCTGCAGATGGGCGCTTACGCGCGCCGCGATCGGCATGCGGTCAAGGGCGATTTGGAACAGGTATTCGCGCTGCTGCCGCGCCTGGCCGAGCGCAAGACCCAGAAAGCCGGCCTGTTTTCCGGGGGCGAGCAGCAGATGCTGGCCCTGGGGCGGGCCCTCATGAGCCGCCCGCGCCTGCTCATGCTGGACGAGCCCAGCATGGGATTGGCCCCCGTGATGGTGCAGACCGTGTTCGGCATCATCGGCCAGATCATCGCGCGCGGGGTGAGCCTGCTGCTGGTAGAACAGAATGCCCGTCTGGCGCTCAAGGTCTGCCAGCGCGGCTATGTGTTGGAACACGGCGTGGCGGCGCTCTCCGGGCCGGCTGAGACACTGGCCGCCGATCCGGCCGTGCAGGCGGCCTATTTGGGCGAAGCCTGAGGGCTTATGGTGCGGAAGCGGCGTAGGCCGGCTTCGCTGAGCAGAGCGTTGAGGCCGATGTCCCAAGGCTCTGCCGGCAGCGCCTCGGCGCGCTGGCATTCATAGGCCAGACCCAGGCGCCACGGGCGCGGCCATCCCGTGCGCCGCTGGTGCGCCAGGGTGGCATCGTAATAGCCGCCGCCCATGCCCAGGCGATGGCCGCTGTCGTCGAAGGCTACCAGCGGGAGCACTAGCACCTCCAGATGGCGCACCGGTACCCGCCGGCCGTGCGGCTCGGGGATGCCATAGCGGTTTTTGCCCACGTTTTGGCGCCCGTCCAGGCGCACGAATCGCAGCGGCCGGCCGGGATGTTTGGGTATCACGGGAAGGTAGCAGTGCTTGCCCATCCACAGCGCCTGGTTGAGCAGCGGCAGGACGTCGAATTCCCCGTTCACGGGCAGATAGAAGCCCCAGCGCCGGCCTCTGAGCAGCAGGCCGTGGCGCAGCGCGAAACGCAGGGCGGCGCGGGCAGCGGCGCGGCGGGCGGCCGGGGGCAGGGTGGCGCGCGCCTGGCGAAAGCGGCGGCGCAGTGTGGCTTTGTCGTGGGCCAAGATGATGGGCTGAGGATTCCCCCGCCTGTGCCGTGTCGGCCGCGTACTCTTGAACCGGGGGTTCAAGATGGTCGCGGCGGCAGACGCTTCGGGCGCATGAGGCGTGTCACGCGCACGCCCGCGTCGGATATTGCCGCAACCTTGCACGCATGCATTGGTTCAGAGAATGTGCGGCCGGCCTCGAACACCGCAGGGGAAGTGTCAGTCTAACAGAACGGCTTCAGAAAAGTGTGTCCTGTTCGGTCAGCGCGCTGTCCACCAGACGGGTCAGCTCGATGATTTTCTCGCGCTGCGCCACTTGGCCCGCACCGCCGAAGGAAAGGAATTCATGCGCGATGTTGAGGGCCGCCATGATGGCGATGCGCTCGATGCCGATGACCTTGCCCTGCTCGCGGATCTCGCGCATTTTCTCGTCGAGGTAGGCGGCGGCCGATCGCAGCGCCGGCTCCTCGCCCTTGTCGCAGGCGACGCGAAAGCTGCGTCCCAGGAGCGTGATTTCGACGGCAGGTCCGCTCATGGCTCGTCTGCCGGCAGGTGTTCCGTCAAGGCGCCCAGGCGCTGGCGCGCGAGGTCGATTTTGGCGTCCTGCTGTCTTTCAAGATCGCGCGCGGCGGCGAGCTGCTGACGCAGGGAGAGGTTTTCCGCACGTAGCGCCTGCATGGTGTGCAGCAACTGCTGCAGGCGCAACTCCAGGGTTTCCAGCTCGGCTTCCATGGGCGCAACTATACTTAGCGTTTTGCAGCGAGGTCAATGAGATTCCATGTCCGAAGAATTCGCCACCCCGCCGGCGGATGGCGAAACCGGCCCACCGCTGCGTGACGACGTCCGCGTTTACACGGCGAGCGCGCCGGGCGGCAAGACCTGCCGCCTCATAGACAACAGCGGCGACGCCCTGCCGGAGGCGGAATTGCGGGACATTCTGCGGCGCCTCATGGAAGCGAAGCTGTTCGGCTTTCGCTCCCTGTCCGCCGGCGGCGGGAATGCCCTCAGCCTGGAGCGTGCCGAATGCGCCCATGTGCAGATCGGGGAAAAGCTTTATCGCCTGATCCTGTATCGCTACGAGGGGCGCATCGAGCCCTTTTGAATTCCGTCATGCGACTGCGCGACATGATTCGCGCCCCGGGCAGTATGTGCGGGTGGTGTTAAAGCAAGCCCGCGCGTAGAATCGCGCCCTTCGGGTGCCCGGCGGAACCTCACACCGCCGGGTTAAACGGGAAGCCGGTGCGGCGCGCCTCTATACGGAGCATGCGTTGCCCAATCCGGCGCTGCCCCCGCAACGGTAAGTGCCCAACGGTACGCCAACACGCCACTGGAACCATTCCGGGAAGGCGGCGGACTTGATGCGCGAGCCCGGAGACCGGCCCGATACCGGCAGCCCCAGCGGCGCCGGCTGTTCAACCCGCCCGCGGGGATCCGGGCGCTTGCGAAATCAACGACCCATGAAAACCACGCTCACCGCTGTCGCGGCCTGTTTCGCTGCGTCCGTGTCGGCCCAGGCCGACAACCTTCCCACCTATTACGGCGACGAAATCGTCGTCACCCCCACGCGCACAGATGTGCCGCTGGCCGACGCGCTGCAAGCCACCACGGTCATCACGCGCGCGCAGATCAAAGCCTCCGGGGCGCGCGACCTGCCCACGCTGTTGGAGCAGCAGGCCGGTATCGAGATTGCCCAGAACGGCGGCATCGGCACCACCGCCAGCGTCTTCATGCGCGGCGCCAGTTCCAACCAAGTGCTGATCCTGGTCAATGGCGTGCGCGTGGATTCCGCCACCACGGGCGCTACGGCCATCGACCAGATCATGCTCTCGGACGTCGAGCGCATCGAAATCGTGCGCGGCAACGTCTCCAGCGTGTACGGCTCCAGCGCCATGGGCGGCGTAATCCAGATCTTCACCAAGCGTGGGCGCGGGCCGCTGCGCGCCAGCGTGCGCGTGGCCGCGGGCGGCCAGGTCAACCGCAATGGCGGCGCCGGCATCGGCGGCGATCTGGGCGATCACACGCATTTTTATCTGAGTGCGTCGGCCACGCGCGGGGGCGGGTTTTCGGCCATGCGTCCGCAGGTAATTACGTATGCGCCAGACTTGGATAAAGACTATTACCGCAATAGCACATATAACTTCCACATCTCGCACGACTGGGCCAAGGGGCAGACGGTCGGTTTCACGGCTTGGTTGTCGCAGGGTAACCTTGAGTACGATAGCGGCGGTTTTGGTAACCACGACTTCGAAAACCTCTCCACGCTGTCGCTTTACAGCGTCAATCGCTACTCCTCGACCTGGACATCGAAGCTAACCTTGGCCCAAGGCATGGATGACCAAAAGAACGACCAGTCGGGGTCCCAACTGGATATCCATGGAGATCTGTTGGGGAATTTCGGCACCCGCAATCGCCAGGTCACTTGGGACCACACCCTGAACGTGGGGCCGGGGCAGGCCTTGCTCGGGGTTTCTGGTTTATGGCAAAAGGTCACGAGCAACGTCGTGTTCAATAAAACGGGCAGGCATGTGGCTTCGGCCTATGCGGGTTATCACGGGGCCGTGGGGCCGCATCTGTTCCAAGCCAATGTGCGGGTGGACGACTACAGCGATTTCGGCAGCCATACTACCGGCCTGATAGGTTACGGCTATCGTTTCGCCCAGCACTGGCGGGTGCGCGGCAGTCTGTCTACTGCTTTCCGGGCGCCGACTTTCAATGACCTTTATTACCCGGGTTATTCAAATCCAGACCTCAAGCCAGAGCAGTCCGAAAGTGGCGAAATCGGGATTGTTTATACCGCACGAAAAGCATTAGTTCAGGCAACATACTTCGACACGCGCTATCACGACATGATTGCCTTGGGCACTAATTACGTGCCCTACAACACCGATAAGGCACGTGTGCGCGGCATCGAGTTGATCGCTCAGGGGCACTATGCCGGATTGGACTGGCGGGCGGCCTATACACACCAAAATCCGATAGACGAGATTACTGGCCTGCTGCTTGCACGCCGCGCACACGACTTCGGTAATCTGGGGTTCGGGCAGACTATTGGAAAATGGAACTGGAATGCGGACATTCAGGCCTCGGGTCCTCGCCGCGACCTTAATTCCCCAACATCAGCTACTGACCCTGGCTATGCCACTGTCGATCTCACCGGCGCCTACTTCGTCAGTCCGCAACTCGCCTTGCGCGCCAGGCTTATCAACGCGCTTAACCGCGACTACACGCTGGTGAACGGCTACAACACGCAGGGGCGACTTTTCATGCTGGAACTGGACTGGCATCCGCCCATTTGAACCGGGCGCGGGCTTAGCGGCGCGAAGCCTTGTTCGAGCGCGGCGCCAGGCACTCCGGCGCCACGCTCAGTTGCGCGGCGGTAACGCCGTCGGCGCAGCCCACCGGGAGCACGATGGAATCCTCGGTCGAACGGGGGGCGGGCGGGGCTTCTCCGGCGCGGGCGGCGGGGGCGAGGCTGATCAGCGTCAAGAGCGCGCCAAGCCAGCGGGTAGGGATGGACATGTGATCTCCTTGTGTAAGGCGCTTGTCGTGGGGCAACGGCCTGACAGGCGCGTTTTGCAGGAGACAGTGTGCGCCCGGCAAGGTTTCCGGGCGTCGGCGCGCGGCTTACGCTTTGGTAAGGCCGCGCCCGCGGGATTTCTTTCCGGGTGAGGGGCGCGGCAGGCTCAAGGCAGAGACTGTGAGGCGCGCAGCTTGGCGACCAGTTCGCGCAGGGCCTGACCGCGGTGGCTGAGGGAATTTTTTTCCTCGGCGGACAGTTCCGCCCCGGTTTTCCCCAGCGCGGGGACGAGAAAGTAGGGGTCATAGCCGAAGCCGCCCGCGCCGCGCGGAGTGGCGATGATCTCGCCGTGCCAGCGCCCTTCGGCGATGAGGGGCTCGGGGTCTTCAGCATGGCGCACCAGCACCATCACGCAGTAATAATGCGCGCGGCGGTCGCTTTGTTCCGCCAGCGCAGCCACCAGCTTCTCGTTGTTGCGCTGATCCGATTTGGGTTCCCCGGCGTAGCGCGCCGAAAACACGCCGGGCGCGCCATTGAGCGCATGCGCGCAGATGCCGGAATCGTCCGCCAGCGCCGGCAGTCCAGTGTGCAGCGAGGCGTGGCGCGCCTTGGCGAGGCAGTTTTCGATGAAGGTGTAATAGGGCTCCGGGCATTCGGGCACGCCGAAATCGCTTTGCGGCAGCACGTCTATGCCCAAGGGGGCCAGCATCTGGCCGATTTCGCGCAGCTTGCCGGGGTTGCCCGAGGCGATGACCAGGCGCATCAGTTTTGCTCCAGGGCGGCACGCTGCATGAGCGTGATGTCCATGATGCCCGCGGCGGCCAGATCCAGCAGGTCGTCCAGGCGTTCGCGATCGAAAGGTGCGCCCTCGGCCGTGCCTTGCACTTCGATGATGCCTTCGTTGCCGGTCATGACCACGTTCATGTCGGTGTCGCAGGCCGAGTCCTCGGCATAATCCAGATCCAGCACGGGCGTGCCCTGATAAATGCCCACCGACACGGCGGCCACGCTGTCGGTGAGCGGGGACTCAGTGAGCTTGCCGGCGGCGAACAGCCAGTTCACGGCATCCACCAGGGCGACATAGGCACCGCTGATGGCCGCGGTACGCGTGCCGCCGTCGGCCTGCACGACGTCGCAGTCCACCTTCAGGGTGCGCTCGCCCAGTTTCGGCAGGTCTACCACCGCGCGCAGGCTGCGGCCGATCAGGCGCTGGATTTCCTGGGTACGGCCGGATTGCTTGCCGCGCGCCGCTTCGCGCTCGGTGCGCGTGCCGGTGGAGCGCGGCAGCATGCCGTATTCGGCGGTGATCCAGCCTTGCCCCTGGCCTTTCAGGAAGGCCGGCACCTTTTCCTCCACGCTCACTGTGCAGACCACCTTGGTGTCGCCGAACTCGGCCAGCACCGCGCCCTCCGCATGCTTGGTGTAATGGCGGGTAAAGCGCACCGGACGCATCTGGCCGGGCGCACGCGCGCTGGGGCGTTCGCTCATGTCGGTTCCTTGCTGCCAAAAACGTTAGTTTAACGCCCCCGCGCGGGCTGAGCCTCTTCCTCTTTCTCGATTGCCAATTTCGCGCGCAGGGCGCGGGTGGCTTCGACCATGTGCGCCAGGGCGGCGCGCGTTTCCTCCCAAGAACGGGTCTTGAGGCCGCAGTCGGGGTTGACCCACAGTTGCGCCGGCGCAATCACGCCGGCGGCTTTTTCCAGCGCGGCGACCATTTCTGCGCTCTCGGGCACGCGCGGCGTATGGATGTCGTAGACGCCGGGGCCGATCGCATTCGGGTAGCTGAAGCGGGCGAAGCCTTCCAGCAGTTCCATGTTGGACCGGCTGGCTTCGATGGTGATGACGTCGGCATCCAGCGCCGCGATGGCAGGCAGGATGTCGTTGAATTCCGCATAGCACATGTGGGTGTGTATCTGGATGGCATCGTCGGCTGCGCCGGCGGCGATGCGGAAGGCGCGCACCGCCCAGTCCAGATATTCATTCCACTCGGAGCGGCGCAGCGGCAGGCCTTCGCGCAAGGCCGGTTCGTCGATCTGGATCACGGCGATGCCGGCGCGCTGCAGATCGGCCACCTCGTCGCGTATGGCCAGGGCGATCTGCAAACCAGTGATCGCGCGCGGCTGGTCGTCGCGTACGAAAGACCATTGCAGCATGGTCACCGGCCCGGTGAGCATGCCCTTGACCGGCTTGCGCGAGAGGCTCTGCGCGTAGCTTGCCCACTCGACGGTTATGGGCAGCGGGCGTGCCACGTCGCTCCAGATGATGGGCGGCTTGACGCAGCGTGAGCCGTAGCTTTGCACCCAGCCATTCCGGGTGACGGCAAAGCCTTGGAGTTGTTCGGCGAAATATTCGACCATGTCGTTGCGTTCCGCCTCGCCGTGTACCAGCACATCCAGCCCCAGCGCTTCCTGCTCGGCCACGGCATGGCGGATTTCCTCGCGCATGGCCTGACGGTAGCCGGCATCGTCCAGTGTGCCGGCCTTGTGCGCAGCGCGCGCGCGGCGTATGTCCGCGGTCTGGGGGAAGGAGCCTATGGTCGTGGTCGGCAGGGGCGGCAGCTTGAGGCGCGCCTGCTGCAGCACCTGGCGCAGGGCATAGGGCGAGGCGCGGCGGTCGGCCTCGGGTGCCAGGCGGGCGAGGCGTTCCTGCACCGCCGGGTCCTGCCGGCGCCCGTCTGGCGCGGGTGCGGCCGGGAGGTGCGGCGCGGCGGTGCCGTCCAGGGCGCGCGCCAGGGTGCTGATTTCGTCGAGCTTTTGCAGGCCGAAGGCCAACAGGGATTTGATGTCCTCGCCGAGTGCGGTTTCTGCGCCGAGGTCCAGGGGCACGTGCAGCAGCGAGCAGGAGGCGGAAACCCAGAGCTTGTCCCCGCGCTTGGCCTTGAGCGGCGCGACGTTGCCTAGCAGGCGATCGAGATCGCTTGTCCAGACATTGCGTCCGTCGATGATACCGGCCGAGAGCACTTTGTTGAGCGGCAGCCAGTCGGCGGCCTGGGCGAGTTCCTCGGGTGCGCGCACGGCATCGATGTGCAGGCCGGCGACGGGCAGGCGGCAGGCCAGGGTCAGGTTTTCGCGCAAGGGGCTGAAATAGGTTGCGAGCAGGAGGGACGCGCCGGCCGCCGCCAGATGATGGTAAGCCGGTTCGAAGGCGGCGCGCCAGGCAGGGGGCAGGTCCAGCCCCAGGATGGGTTCGTCGATCTGCACCCATTCCACGCCCATGCCCCTGATGCGCGAGAGGATTGCGCGATAGACTGCCAGCAGGCGCTCGAGCAGTTCCAGGCGTTCCATGCCATGCGATTTGCCCAGCCAGAGGAAACTCAGCGGCCCGATCAACTGGGCCTTGACGCGATGCCCCAGCGCCTGGGCCTCGGCGATTTCGCCGAACAGGCGTTCGCTGGCCAGGCGGAACTGCGTGTCGGCGTCGAATTCCGGCACCAGATAGTGATAATTGGTATCGAACCATTTGGTCATTTCCAGCGCCGCGCCCGAGTGGCCGTCGCAGCCGCAGGCCGCCGCATCCTCTCCGGCACGGCCGCGCGCCATGATGAAATAGCGCTCGAGTTCCGGCGCGTCGGGCGCAAAGGCGAAGCGCGCGGGTTCGCAGCCCAGCAGTTGGATGTGGTTCAGCACGTGGTCGTAGAGGGCGAAATCGCCCACGCTGACGTAATCCAGGCCGGCCGCGCGCTGCAGGGCCCAGTGGCTTGCGCGCAGGCGGCGCGCGGTGGCTTCCAGTTCTGTCGCGGCGGTTTGTCCGCGCCAATGGGATTCCAGGGCGAATTTGAGTTCGCGGTTTTTCCCCAGGCGGGGGAAGCCGAGGATGTGGCAGCGAGTCATGGCGCTCTCCATAGGTTGACGGCGCCAGTCTGGGCGGTTAGGCTGCATCAATCAAACGAAATATTATGCGTATTCGCATGAAAAATATTCATGATTGAAATCCGCCATCTCAAGACCTTGGTGGCGCTGAGCGAGGCAGGCAGCCTGACCCAGGCCGCCGAGCGTGTGTTTCTGACGCAGTCCGCGCTGTCACATCAGATCAAGGCGCTGGAAGACGACATCGGCGGCGCGCTGTTCGTGCGCAAGTCCGCGCCGCTGCGCTTTTCTCCCGCGGGCGACCGGCTGCTTGCCGCCGCGCGCCGGGTGCTGGAGGAAATAGAGGCGGCGCAGCGCGACATTGCCAAGCTCGCGGCCGGAGCAGCCGGGCGTCTGCGCATCGCGGTGGAGTGCCACAGTTGCTTCGATTGGCTCATGCCGGCCATGGATACTTTCCGGGAGCACTGGCCGGAAGTGGAAATGGACCTGGTGTCGGGCTTTCATGCCGACCCGGTGGCGCTGCTCAAGCGCGATGAGGCTGATTTGGCCATCACTTCCGATCCGCGCGCGCGGCGCGGCGTCGCCTACCTGCCGCTGTTCCAGACCGAGATGCAGGCCATCCTGGCGCACGATCACCCGCTGGCTGCCAAGGCCTATCTCACGGCGCCCGATTTCTCCCACGACATGCTCATCACTTACCCCGCGCCGGAGGACATGTTCGACCTCATTCGCCTGGTGCTCAAGCCGGCGGGCATCGCCTTCACGCGGCGCACGGCGGAACTCACGGTGGCCATCCTGCAACTGGTCGCTTCGCGCCGGGGTATCGCCGCCCTGCCGGTGTTCGGCGTGGAAAGCTACCTGGCGCGCGGCTATGTGGTGGGCCGCCCCATCGGTCGGCAGGGTTTTTATTCCAGTCTGTATGCGGCCGTGCCCGAGGCCCTGGCCGATGCCGCCT
>JAJZSR010000029.1 GCA_021849595.1 Pseudomonadota bacterium
CCACGGCCAGCACGATGGGCGCCAGCACGGGCAGCAGGGAGGGGATGATCATTTCCTTGATGGCGGCACGGGTCAGCATGTCCACCGCCTTGGAATAATCCGGCTTGGCCTTGCCTTCCATGATGCCGGGAATTTCCTTGAACTGCCGGCGCACCTCGATCACCACCGAGCCGGCCGCACGGCCGACTGCCTCCATGCCCATGGCGCCGAACAGATAAGGAACCATGCCGCCGATGAACAGGCCGATGATGACGGCCGGGTCGGACAGGCTGAAGTCCACCAGCTTGCCAGCACCCTTCAGCGCATGTGTGTAGTCGGCGAACAGCACCAGGGCCGCCAGGCCGGCGGAGCCGATGGCGTAGCCCTTGGTAACCGCCTTAGTGGTATTGCCCACGGCGTCCAGGGGATCGGTCACGTTGCGCACGGAATCCGGCAGCTCGGCCATCTCGGCGATGCCGCCAGCGTTGTCGGTCACCGGGCCGTAGGCGTCGAGCGCGACGATGATACCGGCCATGGACAGCATGGCGGTGGCGGCCACGGCGATGCCGTACAAGCCGGCCAGTTCATGGGCGCCGAAGATCGCCAGGCACACGGCAATCACCGGCAGGGCGGTGGAGCGCATGGACACGCCCAGGCCGGCGATGACATTGGTGCCGTGGCCCGTGGTAGAGGCCTGCGCGATGTGGCGCACCGGGCTGTACTCGGTGGCGGTGTAGTACTCGGTGATGAGCACCATGGCCGCCGTCAGCGCCAGGCCGATGAGCGAGCAGCCATAGAGCGCGTTGACGCTGTATACGCCGTTGTCGCCCATGAGCCACTGCGTGACCGGATAGAAGGCCGCCGCCGCCAGCACCCCGGCGACGATGAGGCCGCGGTAAAGGGCGTTCATGATCTTGCCGCCCTCGCGCGCGTTGACGAAGAAGGTGCCGATGATGGAGGTGACGATGGACACGCCGCCCAGCACCAGGGGATAGATCACGGCATGGGGGCCGGCGGCGCCCAGCACGAGGCCGCCGAGGATCATGGTGGCGACCAGGGTGACGGCGTAGGTCTCGAACAGGTCGGCCGCCATGCCCGCGCAGTCGCCCACGTTGTCGCCCACGTTGTCGGCGATCACGGCAGGGTTGCGCGGATCGTCCTCGGGTATGCCGGCTTCCACCTTGCCCACCAGGTCGGCGCCCACGTCGGCGCCCTTGGTGAAGATGCCGCCGCCCAGACGCGCAAAGATCGAAATCAGCGAGCCGCCGAAAGCCAGGCCCACCATGTGAGACAGCTCCGGCTGGCCGTTGGGCGACACCGCCACCAGGTAGGCATAGAAACCTGCCACCCCCAGCAGGCCCAGACCCACCACCAGCAGGCCTGTGACCGCGCCGCTGCGGAAGGCCACGTGCAGGGCGGCGTTGATGCCGTTGCGCGCCGCTTCCGTGGTGCGCACGTTGGCGCGCACGGAGATGTTCATGCCGATGAAACCGGTGGCGCCAGAAAGCAGCGCACCGATGGCGAAGCCGGTCGCGGTCTGCCAGGACAGCGCCACCCCAATGACCACGAAGAGCACCACGCCCACCAGGCCGATGGTGGTGTATTGGCGCTTGAGGTAGGCCTGGGCGCCTTCCTGTATCGCCTGCGCGATCTCGCGCATGCGCTCGCTTCCCGTGGGGCGCGCCAGCACCCAACGCGTCGAAACCAATCCATAGACGATGGCCAGGATGCCGCAGGCCAAGGCCAATAACACTCCGGTGTTCACAGTTTTTCCTCCTTGAGTTGTGATGCGTGCAAAGAACAAAAAAAACGGCGGTTCGCACCGCCGTCTACATTCCGTTATTCCCTTCCCAGGGCGAGGCCACCCTCGAAGCGCGTGCCCGGCTGGAAACCGAACACGCGATCCAACTCCAGCTCCCGAATCAATTGGTCGACCGCCGCCTGACCATGCTCCTTCTGCACTTCCGAAAGGATGAGCTTGGCCGAGTTGGCGTTGTAGAAACTGCCGAAGTCCGCCTGCACTTTCAGCAATTGGCGTGCGCGGTCGAGAGTCACAATTTCAGTCGGCGATTGCCAGGTTGCGGTGGGCGGGAAAGCCTGCTTCCACCCCCAGGCGCCCGGCCCTGGCCATGCTTGTCAAACTTCGAAAGCGGCGAGCTTCTTCGCCACCGCGACGTTCTTCAGCCGCACATACTGAGGCAGGCCGTCTTTGTAGGGCGGATAGTCCTCACCTTTCATGAGCGGGGCGAGATAGGCGCGGCATTTTTCCGTGATGCCGAAACCGTCGCGGGTGATGAAGTTCTTGGGCATCATCTTTTCGACGTTGGCAACTTTGGAGAGCGACGCCATGCCCACCTTCCATTTGTAGGGCGCATCGCTGACGCGCTCTACCGTAGGCATCACCGAATTGTGGCCTTTGAGGGCGAACTCCACCGCCGCACGGCCCATGGCATAGGCCTGATCGACGTCAGTCTTGGAGGCGATGTGGCGCGCGGCGCGCTGCAGATAATCCGCCACGGCCCAGTGATATTTGAGATCGAGGCCGCGCTTGATGATGCCGGCCACCACCGGAGCGACGCCGCCCAGTTGGGCGTGGCCGAAAGCATCCTTCAAGCCCTGGTCGGCAAGGAACTTGCCGTCCGGCCCCTTCACGCCTTCCGAAACCACCACCGTGCAATAGCCGTATTTCTTCACTTTCTCGTCCACGCTGGCGAGGAATTTCTTCTCATCGAAGGTCACTTCCGGGAACAGGATGACGATGGGAATTTCCGTGTCCGGGCTGGATGCCATGCCACCGGCCGCGGCGATCCAGCCGGCATGACGGCCCATGACCTCGACGATGAACACCTTGGTCGAAGTCTTGGCCATGGAAGCGACGTCGAAGCTGGCCTCGCGCGTGGAAACCGCGATGTACTTGGCCACCGAGCCGAAGCCGGGACAGCAGTCGGTGATGGGTAGATCGTTGTCCACGGTCTTGGGCACGTGTATGGCCTGGATGGGATAGCCCATGGCTTCGGACAACTGGCTCACCTTGTAGCAGGTGTCGGCCGAATCGCCGCCGCCGTTGTAGAAGAAGTAACCGATGTTGTGCGCCTTGAAGACCTCGATCAGGCGCTCGTATTCGCGCCGGTTGGCTTCCAGCGACTTGAGCTTGTAGCGGCAGGAGCCGAAGGCGCCGGACGGCGTGTAACGCAGGGCCGCGATGGCCTTGGCGGATTCCTTGGTGGTGTCGATGAGATCTTCGGTCAGCGCGCCGATAATGCCGTTGCGGCCGGCATAGACCTTGCCGATCTTGTCCTTGTGCTTGCGCGCAGTCTCGATCACGCCGCAGGCCGAGGCGTTGATCACGGCAGTGACACCGCCGGACTGGGCGTAAAAGGCGTTCATTTTTTTCGCCATGTATATTTCCCCTCAAATTCCGGAAAAACGCCAGACCGTGCGGCCTGGCGTTTGCTCAATCAATCAGTAAGGCGCATCCCTGCCTTCGCCGGTGGAAGCATGGTCCGCCTGCACGCGCAGCAGGCTGATCATGCAGTCCCCCAGGTTGTCGTATTCGTCCCGGCCGGTACCGTAGCGGCGCAACACGCGGTAGAAGAACATGCAGCGGTAGCGCCCCTCGCCCGTCTTGGAGACGATGAAATGACAACCGTCGTCGTCTTCCCAATACAGACCCGGGCAGGCCGCCAGTTCGCGATCGTCCGGCAGCAGGCGAATCTCCGTCTCGACGTCCTGGGTCTCGATTTCCTTGCCATAGCGCTCCTTGAGCGCACCGGCCACCACCCAGCGTTCGGCGTCGGTGAAGTCGGGAATCTTGCTGCCGCCCATGCCAGCCGTGCCGTTCAGCCGCCCAGTCCCTTGAAAATGGCGTCGCGGATTTCCTCGACCTTGCCGATGCCAGGCACCTTCACGTACTTGGGCGCGCCGGCCTCGCCCCGCGCCGCCCAGTCGGAGTAATACTTCACCAGCGGCTCGGTCTGGGCGTGGTAGACATCCAGGCGCTTCTTCACGGTTTCTTCCTTGTCGTCGTCGCGCTGGATCAGATCCTCGCCCGTCACGTCGTCCTTGCCGGCGACCTTGGGCGGATTGAAGGCCACGTGGTAGGTGCGCCCGGAGGCCACGTGCACGCGGCGACCGGACATGCGCTTGACGATTTCGGCATCGGGCACGTCGATTTCCACGACATAGTCGATGCGCACGCCGGCGGCCTTCATGGCCTCGGCCTGGGGAATGGTGCGCGGGAAGCCGTCGAACAGGAAACCTTTGGCGCAATCCGGCTGGGCGATGCGGTCCTTCACCAGCCCGATGATGATGTCGTCGGATACCAACTGCCCGGCATCCATCACGGCCTTGGCGGCGCGGCCCAACTCGGTGCCGGCAGCGATGGCGGCACGCAGCATGTCGCCCGTGGAAATTTGCGGTATGCCGTATTTTTCCTTGATGTAATTGGCCTGAGTGCCCTTGCCCGCGCCGGGCCCTCCCAACAGTATCAGCCGCATGTCTTTCTCCGATGGTGTGAAGTTGGCAAAACGATAAGCATAGAGCGCGCCGCCGGGCAGGCGAACTCAATTTTTTTTATTCGGCGATAAAAGTCTGATTTGGCGCGCGCCGCCCGCTCACTCCGCCTCTTTCCCGGCGCCCGCGGAAACCTTGAGCCAATCCGGCAATTGGCGTTCGCCGGCGTTCTGGATAATGTACTGGCGGATGAGGCGGCGCACCATCTGCGAGGGCGTGAGGTCTTGCTGCGCGCAGATTTCCTCGAACAACTTCTTCTTGCGCGGATCGATAAGGAGCGTCAGGCGGGCAGTGCGGCTTTCCATGGCGTGGTCTGGCAACAAGTCGAAAGCATCATACTTATGTTAATAATATTAACATTGCCGATGAATTCCTTGCTCATATAATTCGCTGACTAGCTCATCATCGGCCCATCCCCCCCAGCGCCAGCAGGCATCTATGCGTTCACCCCCTTATGCATGACGGACGCCTCGCGGGCCTGCTCGCCATCGATGCCGTCTTGATCGCCATCGCGGCCTGGCTGGTTCTTGCCGTGCTGAGCCTGTTCCTGCTGCGGCGCCGTACCGCAGTCGCCCGGGCGATTTTCCCGCTCGCCGCCGTAGCGGGCCTGCTGCTGGGTGCCGCCGCCCTGTGGGGCCTGGCTGGCGGCGCCGAGACGGCGGTGCTCGCCATCGGCCTGCCGGGGCTGCCTTTCCATCTGCGGCTCGATGGCCTGGCGGCGCTCTTCCTGGCGCTGCTCGGGTTCGCCGGCGCCGGCGTGTCTCTGTACACCGGCGGCTACGTGCGCGCCGACGACGCCACGCCGCCCGGCCTGTTCGCCTTCGGCTATCTGCTCTTTCTCGCCAGCATGGCCATGGTGCTGCTCGCCGCCGATGCCTATGTCTTCATGGTCATGTGGGAAGTGATGGCGCTGTCCTCGTTCTTTCTGGTCATCGCCAACCATCACTCGGAAGAGACCCGCAGCGCCGGCTTTCTTTATCTGCTCATCGCCCACTTGGGCGCCATCGCTATCCTGCTGTGCTTCGGCGTGCTCGCGGGCAAAACCGGAGACTACGGCTTCGCCGACATGGCGCACCGGCAGCTCACCCCGTTCTGGGCCTCCGCCGCGTTCCTGCTCGCCCTCTTGGGCTTCGGCGCCAAAGCGGGCGTGCTGCCGCTGCATGTCTGGCTGCCGGAGGCGCACCCGGCGGCGCCTTCGCCGGTGTCCGCGCTCATGAGCAGCCTCATGCTCAAGACCGCCATCTACGGCCTGCTGCGCGTGAGCCTGGATTTGCTGCATCAGCCGCAATGGTGGTGGGGCGCCCTGCTGCTGGCGCTGGGCCTGGCGACCGCCTTATACGGCGTCGTATTCAGCGCCGTGCAGACCGACATGAAGCGCCTGCTGGCCTACTCGTCCATCGAGAACATCGGTCTGATCGTCGCCGGCATCGGCCTGTCCATGGTGTTCCGCGCCTACGGCATGAATGCCCTGGCAGCGCTGGCGCTGACCGCCGCGCTCTACCAGGCCGCCAGCCACGCCTTTTTCAAGAGCCTGTTGTTCCTCGTCACCGGATCGGTGCTGCACGCGACCGGGCAGCGCAACCTGGGCCACCTGGGCGGCCTGATCCGCACCATGCCCTGGGTGGCCTGGCTGGGTTTCGTCGGCGTGCTCGCCAGCGCCGGGTTGCCGCCGCTTTCCGGCTTCGTTTCCGAGTGGCTGCTGCTGCAAAGCTTTTTGTTCACGCCCGGCCTGCCCAACGGCTTTCTCAACATGCTCATCCCCGTGGTCGCCGCCGTCATCGCGCTGGTGGCCGCCCTGGCGGGCTACGCCATGGTCAAGTTTTTCGGGGTGATCTTTCTCGGCCGCCCGCGCGAGGCCAGCCTCGCCCAGGCGCACGACGCCGGCATCATGGAACGAACCGCGCTGGTGTGGCTGGCGGCAGTTTCGGTGGCGCTGGGCCTGGCGCCCAATATCGTCATTCAGGCCCTCGATCCGGTCACCCGAGCGCTGGTAGGCGCCGGCCTGGGACCAACCGTGGCGCAGCAAGGCTGGTGGCTGCTGGCGCCCATCTCAGTCGAGCGTGCCAGCTATGGCCCGGCGGTGTTCCTGGCCGGCGTGCTGGCCGCGAGCCTGCTCGCCGCCCTGCTGGTGCGCCGCCTCTACCACGGGCATTTGCGCCGCGCGCCGCCCTGGGATTGCGGTCATCCCTGGCAGAGCGCGCGCATGCAGGACAGCGCCGAGGGACTGGGGCAGCCGATACGCCAGATTTTCGAGCCCTTCTTCCGCATGCGCCGCGAGCTTCCCGATCCCTTCGACACCCAGCCGCGCTACCACGTCGAAATCGAAGACCGCTTCTGGCTGGGCCTTTATCTGCCCGTGGCGCGCGCCGTAGATTTCGTTGCCCGCCAGGCCGGCCGCCTGCAGCAGGGCCGCATCGCGGTTTATCTCTTGTACAGCTTCGCCACCCTGTTGGTGCTTTTGCTGCTGGTGCGGCGATGAATTATTTCGGCCTGCTCGCGCAATCCTTCGCCGTCCTGCTGGCACTGCTGTTGGCACCCCTGCTCAAGGGCTGGGTGGATCTCTGGCGCGCCTGGCTGCAGAACCGCTCGGCGCCCAGCCTGCTGCAGCCCTATCGCGTCCTGCACAAACTGTTCTGGAAGGAATCGGTGGTGGCCGACGCCGCTTCGCCGCTTTTCCGCCTGGCACCCTATGCGGTGTTCGGCTGCATGCTGCTGGCTTGCGCCATCGTGCCCACCCTGTCGACCGACCTGCCCTTTGCGCCGGTGGCGGACGCCATCGCGCTGGCCGGGCTGTTCGCACTGGCCCGCGTGTTCATGTCGCTGGCCGCCATGGATATCGGCACCGCTTTCGGCAGCCTGGGAGCGCGGCGGGAAATGCTGCTGGGATTTCTGGCCGAACCGGCGCTGCTCATGGTGCTGTTCAATGCCTCGCTCATCACCGGCTCCACCTCGCTGGCCACCATCGTGGAGACGCTGGGCCATCAGCAGTTCGCCATCCATCCCAGCCTGGCAGTGGCCGGCGTCGCTTTCACGCTGGTGTGGCTGGCGGAAAATGCCCGCATCCCAGTGGACAATCCGGCCACCCACCTGGAACTGACCATGATCCACGAGGCCTTGCTGTTGGAATACTCGGGGCGCCATCTAGCGCTCATGGAGTGGGCTGCCAGCCTGAAGATGTTCGCTTATGCCTGCATCGGCGTGGCCCTGTTTTTTCCCTGGGGGGTGGCCCAGGCGCAATCGCCCGCCGGCATGCTGCCGGCCTTGCCCGTGCTGCTGTTCAAGCTCGCCCTCGGCGGCGTGGCACTGGCGCTGATCGAGACGTTCTCGGCCAAGATGCGCCTGTTCCGCGTGCCCGAATTCCTCGCCACCGCCTTTCTGCTGGCCGTCATCGGGCTATTGGTCCATGCCCTGCTCGGGAGCTGACGCATGACACCACTGTATTCCCAGATCCTCAACCTGCTCGCCGCGCTCATGCTGATCCTGGCTTTCGCCATGCTCTCGCAGCGCCGCATCCTGTCGCTCATCCATCTGTTCACCCTGCAGGGCCTGACCGTGGTGTGCGCCACCGCGCTGGTGGCCTACATCACCCGGCAGCCGGAACTGTATTACTCCGCCGCGCTCACCCTGGTGCTCAAGGTCTTCCTCATTCCCTGGCTGCTGCACCGCCTCATCCAGCGCCTCAGGGTGCAGTGGGACCTGGAGACGCTCATCAACATTCCCACCCTCATGCTGGTAGGCATCGTGCTGGTGATCATCGCCTTCAATCTGGCCGCGCCAATCGCCCAGCTCGCCATTTCCATCGCCCGCGGCGCGCTCGGCATTGCGCTGGCCTGCGTGCTGCTTTCCTTCATGATGATGATCACGCGCGCCAAGGCCGTGCCGCAGGTGATCGGCTTCCTGGCCATGGAAAACGCCCTGTTCTTCGCCGCCACCTCGGCCACCTACGGCATGCCCATGATGGTGGAATTGGGCATCGCCCTGGACGTGCTGGTGGGCATGCTGATCCTGGGCGTGTTTTTGTTCCAGATCCGCGAGCAATTCGACAGCCTGGACATCCACCACCTGGAAAAGCTCAAGGAAGACTGACATGCCGCTTTTGCCCCTGCTGCTGGCACTACCCCTGACCGGGGGCTGCATCCTGGCCCTCTGGGGGGGGCGCGAGCGGGCGCCGGAAATCAACGCCTTCTTCAGCCTGGCCACCTTGCTGGCGGCCGCGGCGTTGACCGTCCAAATCATCGAGAGCGGACCGATCACCGTCTTGCAAAAGCAGTTTTTCATCGACCCGCTCAATGTCTTCCTGGTCGCCCTGACCGCCTTCGTGGCCTTCACCACGGCCCTGTTCTCGCGCGTCTACATGCGAGTGGAACTGCACCACGGGCGCATGACCCCGCGGCGCATGCAGCTGTACCACAGCATGTACCAGTTCTTCACTTTCACCATGCTGCTCGCGCTCACCACCAACAACCTGGGCATCCTGTGGGTGGCGATGGAGGCCGCCACCCTCACCACCGTGCTGCTGGTGTCCGTCTACCGCACTCCGGCCAGCCTGGAGGCGGCCTGGAAATATTTCATCCTGTGCGGCGTGGGTATCGCCCAGGCGCTGTTCGGTACCATCCTGCTCTATCTCGCCGCGGACCGCGTGCTGGGCGCCGGCGGCGAAGCCTTGCTGTGGACCAACCTGGATGCTGTCCGGGGCCAGTTGCAGCCCACCATCATTTCGCTGGCCTTCGTATTCCTGCTCCTGGGCTACGGCACCAAGGTGGGCCTCGTGCCCTTGCACAACTGGCTGCCCGACGCCCACGCCGAGGGCCCCACGCCGATTTCCGCCGTCTTGTCCGGCCTGCTGCTCAACGTGGCCCTGTACGCCGTGCTGCGCTGCAAGGTCCTGGCCGACGGGGCATTGGGCGAGGGCTTTGCCGGCGGCCTGCTCATCGGCTTCGGCCTGCTCTCGGTGGTGGTGGCGGCCTTCCTGCTGTCACGCCAGAAGGACATCAAGCGCATGTTCGCTTATTCCTCGATCGAGCACATGGGCGTGATGACCTTCGCCTTCGGGCTGGGCGGACCGCTGGCCACCTTCGCCGGCCTGCTGCACATGACCGCGCACTCGCTGGTGAAGTCGGCCATCTTTTTCGCCGTGGGCCATGCCGCGCAGAAGACCGGCAGCCAGGTCATGGATGACATCCGCGGCCTGGTGACGGTGAGCCCGACCGTGGGCTGGGGCCTGGCGCTGGGCACGCTGGCTATCCTCGGCATGCCGCCTTTCGGCGTGTTCGCGAGCGAATTCCTCATCCTCACCACCGCCATGCGCCAACTGCCCTGGGCCACCCCTTTGCTGCTGCTGGGCCTGGGCGTGGCCTTCGCCGCCATCTTCCGGCGCGTGCTGGCCATGGTCTTCGGTACCACCACAGCGCGGCGCCTGCCGCATGCGCCGGCGCTGCTGCCGGTGTTCGCCCATCTGGGCATAGCGCTCATGCTGGGGCTGTACATTCCGCCCTATCTGGAACAGTGGTATCGCCAGGCGGCGCAGATGATCGGAGGCTGAACATGCCGCTGACGGATTTGCCCCTCACGCTGCGGCCGCTCGCCGGTCCGCTGCCCATGTGGCAGGGCGCGGCCGACGCCGCCACCTGGCCGGCCGCCGCCCACGCGGTGCAAGAGGCAGGCGGACGCCTCGTGTCGCTCTGGGGCAAAATGAGCGCTCGCGCCAGCGTAGCGGCCGCCTATGCCGTACAGGAAGGACTGGTCTGGCTGGAACTGCCCCTGGCTGACGGCGCAGCGACCTATCCCGACCTGGCCGCGATCTTTCCCGCCGCCGGCCGCATGCAGCGCGCGCTATACGACCTGCTGGGCATCGCGCCGGAGGGCGCAGCGGATACGCGCCCATGGCTAAACCACGGCGCCTGGCCCAAGGGCTGGTTTCCCTTGCACGCGGGGGCACGGGCGCCCGCGCCGGGCGCGCTGCAGGACTACCCCTTCGTGCCGGTGACCGGCGACGGCGTGCATGAGATCGCCGTGGGACCGGTGCACGCCGGCATCATCGAACCGGGGCACTTCCGCTTTTCCGTGGTGGGCGAAAAAATCCTGCGCCTGGAAGCCCGCCTGGGTTATACGCACAAGGGCATCGATGCCCTATTTGCGCAAACACCCCCGGAGGCGGGCCACTGTCTGGCCGCTCGCGTTTCCGGCGACAGCGCGGTGGCCTATGCCTGGGCCTACTGCATGGCCCTGGAAAGCATCCGGGGCATCGCAGTGCCGACGCGGGCGCAGTGGCTGCGCGCGCTGCTGCTGGAACGCGAACGGGTGGCCAACCATCTGGGCGACCTCGGCGCGCTGGGCAACGACGCCGGCTTCGCCTTCGGCCTCACGCGCTTTTCCCGCCTGAGGGAAGACTGGCTGCGCTTGAACCGCGCAGCCTTCGGTCATCGCCTGCTGATGGACTGCCTCGTGCCCGGCGGGGTGGCCGCGGATCTGCAAGCAGGCGAGCGCGATGCGCTGCGTGCCCAATGCGACGCGGTGGAGACGGAGGTGCGCAAACTCAAAGCCATTTACGAAGAACATGCCGGCTTGCAGGACCGCTTCCTCACCACGGGGCGCGTCGCACCGCCTCTGGCCGCGCACCTGGGCCTGGCAGGGCTGGCCGGGCGCGCGAGCGGCCAGGCTTTCGACCTGCGCGCCGATCATCCGCTCCCCCCCTACGACGCCCTGGGCGTGAACATGGCCACCCACCGCGGCGGCGACGTCGCGGCGCGCGTCACCGTACGCTTCGAGGAAACACTCGAATCGTTGCGCCTGCTGCGCGCCATGCTGGAAGACCTGCCGGAGGGCGCCTGCCAGGCGGCGCTCCCTCCCCCGCAGGGCGGCCGCGGCGCGGGCTGGGTGGAAGGCTGGCGCGGCGAGGTCTTCGTGGCCCTGGAGTTGACGCCGGACGGCCAGCACATCGAACGCTGCCATTGCCATGACCCGTCGTGGCACAACTGGCCGGCGATCGAGCACGCGGTCATCGGCAACATCGTGCCCGACTTTCCGCTCATCAACAAATCCTTCAACCTGAGCTATTCGGGGCACGACCGCTGATGTGGAACGTCATCAAGCTAATCGCCCGCACTGGTAACCTGAGCGAACCCGGACCGCAGGACGCCGGCGCCATCGAGGCCGAGGCCCGGCGCATCGGCGCGGAGTTGTTGGGCATCGTGGGCCGCGCAGTGGCCATACGCGAACTCGATGCCGGCTCGTGCAATGGCTGCGAACTGGAGATTCACGCCCTCAACAACCCCTATTACAACGTCGAAGCCCTGGGTATCAAGTTCGTCGCCAGCCCGCGCCATGCCGATCTTCTGCTGGTCACGGGACCGGTGACGCGCAACATGGAACAGGCCCTGTTGCGCACTTACCAAGCCATGCCGCAACCCCGCCTGGTCGTGGCCGCGGGAGTCTGCGCCAAGGACGGCGGCATTTTTGGCGCCAGTTACGCCTGCCGCGGCGCGCTGGCCGGCCTGCTGCCGGTGGATGCCTGGGTGCCGGGCTGCCCACCCGAGCCGCTGGACCTGCTGCGCGGCATCCTCGTGGCGGTGGCTCGCCTGAAAACTGCGCGGGTGGAGCCGTAAGCCCTTAGCCTCCCTGCAATAGGCTCCGCACGCGCGCCAAATCCTCGGGCGTGTCGACGCCCGCGGCCGGCAATGCCGCCGCCTCCTGCACGGCGATACGGTAGCCGTGCCACAAGGCGCGCAACTGCTCCAGCATTTCGAAGTGCTCCATAGGCGCGGCCGCCAGCGCCGCATAGGCGCGCAGAAAACCCGCGCGATAGGCATACAGCCCGATGTGGCGCAGCACCGGCAGCCCCTCCGGCAGGGACTCCCCGGCGGCGAAAGCGTCGCGCGGCCAAGGGATGGGGGCACGCGAGAAATACAGCGCGTAACCTTCGGCGTCCGTCACCACTTTCACTACATTGGGGTTGCGAAATTCCTCCTCGCCGTGCAGGGCATGCGCCAAGGTGGCGATGGCAGCATCGGATTTGAGCACCAGGCCCAAGGCGGCCTGGCGTATCAATTCGGCCGGGATGAGCGGTTCGTCGCCCTGTACGTTGACGACGATCTCGTCCTCCTCCCAGTCCATGCGCTCGGCCACTTCGGCGAGCCGTTCGGTGCCGGAAGTATGGGCCGGGCTGGTGAGCAGGGCCTCGAATCCGGCCGCCTGGGCGCAGTCGACGATGCGCGCATCGTCCGCGGCGACGATGACTTTCGCGGCGCCGGCCTCGCGCGCGCGCTGCGCCACCCACAGCACCATGGGTCGGCCTGCGATATCGGCCAGCGGCTTGCCCGGCAGGCGCGTGGAGGCGTAGCGCGCCGGAATCACGGCCTGGAAGCGCACTGCCCTATTCCACTTCTTCCCGGGGATCCAGCGCGCGGGCTTCTTCCGGCAGCATGACGGGAATGTCGTCGCGTATGGGGTAAGCCAGGCGGCAGGGCTTGCAGATCAATTCCCTGGCCTCGCGGCGGTAAACGAGCGGGCCCTTGCAGATGGGGCAGACGAGAATATCGAGCAGTTTGGCGTCCATGTACTGGCAACGGTTCAGGTGGAGGGAACCAGGCGACAGGGTTTGGCCTGGCTTTTTTCACGATACATGTACAGGTCGGCCACTGACAACAGGGTGTCGAGGTCGTGGCCGTCGCGGGGGTAGTGGCTGGTTCCCAGGCACACGGATACCGGCAAGCTCTGCGCCTGCGCCCAGCGCGCAAGCGCGTCGGCGATGCGCTCGCGCAACTGCTTGCCGGCTGCTTCGTCCTGCGCCGGAAGGATGACAACGAACTCGTCTCCGCCCCAGCGTCCCACGCAAGCGCTGCCGGTTTCCGCTTTCAGGAGGGCGGCAAATTCGGTCAGCACGCGGTCGCCCGTGCCATGGCCGTGCCGGTCATTGACGTGCTTGAATTCATTGAGATCGGTGAAAATCACGTCCAGGGGCTCGTCGCGCCGGAACATCTCCCGAGCCGCCCGTACCAAGCCATGGCGGTTGAGCACGCCGGTCAGGCTGTCTTGGCAACTACGCCGATCGAGCAGCGTTCTCTGCGCATCGACGCGGCCCATGAGACGGTAGGCGTAGACCACCAGGGTAAACCAGAAAATGCCGAAAAAGACGTCACCCGGACCCAGCCCGAAGCCACCCGCGCGGTAACGCACGGCCAGCGCGGCACCGCCCAGCACCAGGGCCACGGCGATGGACTCGGCGAACAAGCGCATGCCATAACGCATGCCGTTGCCGAAGATCACCATGAGGTAGGCCAAGGCGGAAGGCGGGTTCGGGTAAGGATCATGGATCAGGCAGAGGGTGACGAGCGCCATGTCCATGAACATGGCCAGGCGCAGCAACGTCGGCGTGACGCGCCGCAGGGCAAAATAAAACAGTACAGTGTTCAGCAGCGCATAGGCCGCCAGCACGGAAAGCATGCCGTCCAAGGGCAGCAGCACGGGACGAAAGCCCTGCGCCGTAACGAAAAACAGCACGGCGAGGACAAAAAACAGATAACGCGTGAGAAACTGCACGACGATTTCTGCCGCCTCCGGCATCCAGAATCCGTCTGCGAGGCTGTCCAGCGCGTGCCGGTCCTCCTGACGCCGCTCAGGCAGCGGTGCGGCCAGTACCATGATTCTTCTCCTTCCGCGCCACCAGCGCATTGAGTGCCTCTACCAGCCAGGCACGCAGCGCCGCGTTTTCCTCCACCCGCCATTCCAGGGCATACCACTCGGGCCGGGCATAGGCCAAGCATTTTACCGCGTCCTTTTCCGTCATCACGACCGGGAAACCGCTTTCCAGGTCCTCCGGTCGGTAGGCGTGGTGGTCCGGGAAGGCGCGCTCCCGTACTGCAAAGCCCAGTTCCGCCAGGGTGCGGAAAAATTGTTGCGGCCGAGCGATGCCGGCCACGGCCAGGATTTCGCGCGGCAGCGCGGCCGCCGCCACCGGAGTATGGGGATCGGTCAGCGCATAGAACTGCCCGGCCCTGGGTGTGATTTCGAACACGCGTGCATGATCCACGCGCAGCGCCGGCACGCCGGCACGGCGCACGACGGCCACGGCGTCTGCCTGTTTCAGCCGCGCCACGGGTTCGCGCAGCGGCCCGGCCGGCAGCGGCCAGCCGTTGCCGAAACCCATCTCGCCGTTGACCACGACGATTTCGACGTCACGCGCCAGGCGGTAATGCTGCAGGCCGTCATCGCTGACGATGACATCGACTTCGGGATGCCGCTCGCGCAGCAGGCGCGCCGCCGCCACGCGATCCGCGCCCACGGCGACCGGGCAGCCGGCCGCACGGGCGATCAGCAGCGGCTCGTCGCCGACCACCGCCGGGTCGCTGTCCGTGACCACCATCTGCGTGCCGCCGCGCAGACGCCCCCCATAGCCGCGGCTGATCACGCCGGGATGGTGCCCGGCGGCGCGCAGGTCGGCGACGAGGCGCAACACCAGGGGCGTCTTGCCCGCTCCGCCGGCACCGAGATTGCCCACCACCACCACCGGCACACCCACGCACCGGGAGCGCAGCCAGCCCCGTCGATAAGCCATCCGGCGCAGTCCGGCGACGAGCCAGAACAGACCGCCCACGGGCAGCAGCAGGGCTCCGGCCACGCCGCGCCGCTGCCAGAAAGCCGGCGCGCTCACCAATTGAATACCCGTTCGAGCAATTCCTCTCCCACGGCTTCGGCGTCCCTGCGCTCTTGCCAGAAGCGCCGCCGCAGGCGGTCGCCCGCGGCGCGGCACAGCGCGGCATCGGCGGCGTAGGCGCGCCAGGCCTGCAACAGCGGCGTGGCCGCCGAAGCCGGCACCAAGTCCGCCAGGTCGGCGCGCGGCAGCCGACTACCGGGCGCGACCGCCACAGGGGCGCCGCCCGCCATGGCTTGCCACAGCAGAGGCCGCTCCACGGCGCCGAGATAGATGGCACGCGCCGAGGCCGCCAGCGCAGGCCACCAACGGGTTTCGTCCGCCCACACCACGGCACCGGCGGGCAAGGCGGCGCGATCCCACGCCGAGAGGCGCCGGGCGTAGGCACCGGGCGTGGCCCCGCTCACGAACAGCACGTCGTCGGGAAACAGTTCGCGCCAGCCGGTCAAAAGCTCGGGCGTCGGCGCGTGCATCCACCACAACTCGGCCGTGCGCACGCCCAGCACTGCGCTGCGGAACTGGGTATCGACCTGGGCACCGACCAGGCGTGTAAGCAGATCGGCCGGCGGCGCACAATCGGCGCAGTCCGCCGTCTGCAACTCGTTTGCGGGATAACGGCGTTGGCCGGGGACAGCCTGCGGACAATCGATCCACAACACCCTGGACTCGGCTGCCAGACGTGCCTGCCAGTGCGCGCGCGCGCCGGCGCCGATCTGCAGGATGCCATAGGGACGCAGGCGCGCCCAGGCCCGGCGCAGGGCGCGCGGATGATCGCAGGGCGAATAGCCCCAGCCGGTATTGCGGCAATCGTCGAGCGGTTTCAGCAACTCGGGATATTCGGCTTCATAACTCAGCACCAGGCGAACGTCATAACGCTTGGCGCGCAGCGCCCGGGTAAGGTCGACCGCCAGACGCAACTGCCAGGGGTCGTCGCCGCAGCGCAGCCAGAGGACTTTGCCACGTTCGCCCACGGGCCGCAGATGGCCCCAGCGCGCCACGCGGCGGCTGGCGCGGCCCGCCAAGCGGTCTCTCAGGCCATGCCACCAAAGCGCGGGAAGATAGGCGCCGAAAGGATCCTCGCGGGGGTACAGGCGCGCCGCCGCGCCAGCGCTCCCCTCACTGGGCGTTCTGGGTGGCAAAGCTGATGCGATCCAGCCCCACTTGCTGCGCCGCCACCATGACGTTGACCACCGACTGCTGGGTGGCCAGCGCATCGGCATCGATCACCACGATGGGGTCATTCTTGCCCTTGGCGGCTTGCGTGAGGCCGGCGTTTAGAGCCGCCACGTCGGCGCCCGCGAGCGCCGTGCCGTCGATTTCGTAGCGGCCGTTCTGGGTCACGCCGACGCGGATCTGGTCGGGCTTCTGCTGGCTGGGTTGGGTCGCCGCCGTGGGGAGGTTGATCTTGAGCTCCGAGTAGCGCGCGTAGGTGGTGGTGACCATGAGAAAGATCAGGATTACCAACAGCACGTCGATGAGCGGGATCAGGTTGATTTCCGGCGTTTCGCGCCCGCGGCCACGCTGGAAATTCATCCGCGCTCCCCATGTACGATTTCCACCAGCTTCACGGCCTGCTGCTCCATCTCCACGACCAGGTCGTCCACGCGGGCCCGAAAGAAGCGATAAAAAATCATCGAAGGTATAGCGACGATCAGCCCGAATGCCGTGTTGTACAAGGCCACCGAAATGCCGTGAGCAAGCACCGCGGGGTTGTTGCCCGTGGGCGTCTGCGAGCCGAAGATCTCCACCATGCCGATGACCGTGCCCAGCAGGCCCAGGAGCGGCGCGACCGTGGCGATGGTGCCCAGCGAGGGTAGGAAACGCTCCAGTTCGTGGGTTACGGCACGGCCGGATTCCTCGATCGACTCCTTCATGATCTCGCGGCTGTTGCCCAGGTTGCGCAGGCCCGCGGCGAGGATGCGCCCGAGCGGCGAACCGGCGGTGAGTTTGGTGAGCAGTTCGGCGGAGACGCCGCGGCCGCGGTATTCGGTCACGATCTGCTCCAGCAGGCCGGCAGGGGTGACCAATGCGCCGCGCAGCGAATACAGCCGTTCGAGGATGATGGCCACCGACAGGATGGACGCGAGTATGAGTGGCCAGATGGGCCAGCCGGCGGCTTCGATGAGCGCTAGCATGTGTGCTCCGTGCTGCGGAAATGAGCGAGACTTTAGCTTGGCTACGGCGCTTCGGCAAGGGAAGCCGTGGGCGCGCGGCATCACGTCCACGGCGCCGCGACCGAGCGCACGGCGCCCGTTGCCTGCCGCCGCCCGGCCCGGCGGGGAACGTCTCAGGGAGCAATCTGCCCGAAGCGACCGCTGTTGAAATCCGCGATCGCCTGCCGAATCTCGTCCTCGCTGTTCATGACGAAGGGACCATAGCCGGCGATGGGTTCGTCGATGGGCTCGCCGCTCAGGAGCAGCACGATGGCATCGCCCGCGGATACGAATTCAATGTCCGCACCGGCAGGGTCGAAAAGCACCAGTTGGCCGGCGTCGACGCGCCTGCCGTCGTCCAGGTGCACCCTGCCGCGCAGTACCACCAGCGCGGTGTTCCAGCCCGGCGGCAGCGGCAGCGCGATGCGTGCGCCGCCGCCAGCCAGACGCAGATCCCAAACGTGCATGGGCGTAAAAGTGCGCGCCGGGCCGCGGCGGCCGACATAGCCGCCGGCGATTACGCGCAGCACGCCGGCATCCTCGGGCAGCCCGACTTCGGGAATGTCCCCCGCCGATATGGCCTGGTAGCCGGGCGCCGACATCTTGTCCCTGGCCGGCAGGTTGACCCAGAGCTGCGCCATCAGCATCGTGCCGCCACTGCGCGCGAAAGCTTCCGAGTGAAATTCCTCGTGTAGGATGCCGCCGGCCGCCGTCATCCACTGCACGTCACCGGGCCCTATGGTGCCGCCCTGGCCGGTGGAATCGCGATGCGACACCTCGCCCTCATAGACGATGGTCACCGTTTCGAAGCCGCGGTGCGGATGTTCGCCCACGCCGCGCGGACGGCTCGCAGGCGAAAACTCGGCGGGGCCGGCCATGTCCAGCAAAAGAAACGGGCTCAACTGCCTGCCCTGAGTGGGGTAGGAAAAAATCGAGCGCACCGGAAAGCCGTCGCCGACCCAATGCGGCCGGGGTGGATTGTGGATGCCAAGAACGCGCTTCATGCTGATCTCCTGTGGAGGTTCGCTTGAACCTAATGGCTCCAGTATTGGCTCATAGCGCGGGATCGTACAGCGGTCAAATCCGCCTCCGACGTTGCAATTTTTTGAACGATGCCCGTCCATTACCCAGGGGGGCCCGCGCACCGCGGGTTATTATCGGCTGCCGGCCCGCGCCGCGGGCCGGCGCGGCTGGAGGGGGAAAACGACGATGGGCAAGACGCGACTGGAAGCCTTCAGCGATGGGGTGATCGCCATCATCATCACCATCATGGTGCTGGAGATGAAAGTGCCGCACGGCGAAAGCCTGCAGGCGCTGGCGCCGGTGCTGCCGGTGTTCCTCAGCTACGTGCTGAGCTTCGTCTATGTCGGCATCTACTGGAACAACCATCACCACATGCTGCATGCCGCAGCCCACGTGGACGGCGGCGCGCTGTGGGCCAATTTGCACCTGCTGTTCTGGCTGTCGCTGTTTCCCTTCGCCACCGCCTGGATGGGCGAGAACCACTTCGCCGCGCTGCCCACGCTGCTGTATGGCGCGGTACTGCTGATGGCGGCGATCGCCTACTGGGTGTTGCAGCGGCAGTTGATTGCCGCCGGTGCCGGCAAGCTGCGCGACGCCGTCGGCCGCGACTGGAAGGGCAAGCTCTCGCCTGTGCTCTACGTCGCCGGCATCGCGCTGGCATCGTGGTCGCCGACGCTGGCGCAGGCAGTCTACGTCACCGTCGCCCTGCTGTGGCTGATACCCGACCGCCGCATTGAACGGACCTTGCGCCGCGACGGCGTGTAGGCCGGGCCGCGCTGGCACTTTTCCACAAAAACTGTGGATAATCCTGTGCCCAACCCCGGGACGCCGGCATGCCGCCCGCCACCCTGGCGGCATGCCCGGCGTTGCTCATTCCCGCATCAAAAAAATGTCACGTTCCTGACCATGCTCACACCGCCGCCGGAAACCGTGCTCCGTGTCGCCGACCTCAACCGGCTGGCGCGGCGCGCCTTGGAGGGGCTGCCCATGCTGTGGGTGGCCGGGGAGATTTCCAATTTCACCCGCGCGCCTTCGGGACACTGGTACTTTTCGCTCAAGGACGAAACCGCACAAGTGCGTTGCGCCATGTTCCGCGGCCGCAACCAGTTTGTCGAGACCCCACCGACCAACGGCCAGCAGGTCGAAGTGCGGGTGCTGGCGACGCTTTACGAGCCGCGCGGCGAGTTCCAGTTGCAGGTCGAACTCCTGCGTCCGGCCGGCCTGGGTGCGCTGTACGAGGCCTATGAGAAACTGCGCGCCAAGCTGCAGGCGGAAGGACTGTTCGATGCGGCGCGCAAGCGCCCCCTGCCGGGCTACCCTCGCACCCTGGGCATCATCACCTCGCCCGCGGCGGCCGCCTTGCGCGACGTGCTGAGCGCGCTTAAGCGCCGCATGCCGTCCATGCAAGTCGTCCTCTACCCCGCCCCAGTGCAAGGCCCGAGCGCCGCTGCCGCGCTGACCGCTGCCGTGCGCGAAGCCGGCCGGCGCGGAGAATGCGATGTCCTGCTGCTGGTGCGCGGCGGCGGCAGCCTGGAAGATCTCTGGGCTTTCAACGACGAAGCTCTGGTGCGTGCCATCGTCGCCAGCCCCTTGCCGGTGGTGAGCGGCGTCGGCCACGAAACGGATTTCACTCTGGCGGACTTCGCCGCCGACCTGCGCGCGCCCACGCCCACTGCGGCAGCAGAACTGGCCAGCCCGGATGGGGAGCAGCTTGCGCACCGCCTGGCGCTGCTGGCACGCCGCCTCGTGCGCAACATGGGCCACGCGCAGGCGCTGTGCGGACAGCGCTTCGATCAGCTCGCGCATCGCCTGCTGCTGCCCAGCGCGCGCCTACGCCTGCGTCGGGAGCAGTTGAGCACGCTGGCACGGCGTCTGCAACGAGCGGGGCGCGACGCGCTGGTGCGCGACGAGCGGCGCCTGGCCGAACTGCGCGACCGCCTGAGGCTGCGCGCTCCCGATGCCGCAGCCCCCCGCCACCGCCTCGCATTGCTCGCGCAACGCCTGGCGCAGACCTGGCACAAGCAAAGCACTCTGCAGGAACAGCATCTCGCCGCCCTGGAGCGCAGCCTGCGCCAACTGCATCCGCACCAGGTTCTGGCGCGCGGCTACGCCATCGTGCGCGACGCGAACGGGCAGGTCGTGCGCGCGGCCGAACACCTGGGCGTCGGCGCCGAAGTCTCGCTGACCCTGGCCCACGGCCAGGCCGGGGCGCGTATCACCCGGGTGGACTCAACGGCGGTCGGCCAGCCAACGCCTCACGCCAAGCTCGACGGCTGACGCAATATCTTCCGCCAGGCAGTCCAGCAAGGTCACCCCGGCCATGCTCCTGAGCCAGGTGAGCTGGCGCTTGGCCAGTTGGCGAGTGGCGTAAATGCCGCGATCGCGCAATTCGGCCCAGCCGTAATCTCCCGCCAAATATTGCCAGGCCTGCCGATAACCCACACAGCGCATGGCCGGCAGTTCGGCATGCAGCGCGTAGCTCGCCTGGAGCCGCACGAGCTCTTCCACCAGCCCGGCTTCGAGCATGGTCTCGAAGCGCCGGGCGATGCGCTCATGCAATACCTCGCGGCGCGCGGGCACGAGGCCCAGCAGCAGAAATTCATACGGCGGCCGTTCGCCCCCCACCCGGCGCTGCGACGGCGGCACGCCGGTCAGGGCATGTATCTCCAGCGCGCGCTGGATGCGCTGGGCATCGGTGGGCGCCAGCCGCGATGCCTGTTCCGGGTCGATGCCGGCCAGACGCGCGTGCAGCGCCGGCCAGCCCAGCACCGAGGCCTCGCGCTCCAGTTGCGCACGCAGTTGCGCGTCGGCGCCGGGCAGGTCGCTCAAGCCCTCCAGCAGCGCGCGGAAATACAGCATGGTGCCCCCGACCAGCAGAGGGATGCGCCCCCGCGCCGTGCTCGCGGCCATAAGCGCCAACGCATCGGTGCGGAAGCGGGCGGCGGAATAGCGCTCGGTCGGATCAAGGATGTCGATGAGCGCATGCGGAGCCTGCGCGAGCGTGGTGGCGTCGGGTTTGGCGGTGCCGATGTCCATGCCGCGATAAATCTGCGCGGAGTCCACGCTGATGATGTCCACCGGCAAGGCGGTGGCCAGATGAACGGCCGCCGCCGTCTTGCCCGACGCGGTCGGCCCCATGAGCAAGATGGCGGGGGGCTGGCGCGCGCGCGCGTCACCCACGGCCGCCCCTCCCGCGCCGGCAGCCCTCACTCGGAACCGGTCTGCTCCAGGGCGTTCTTGTGGATCTGCACCTTTTCCTCCGCCTTCACGAGCGCCGCAGCGGCGTCCATGTCCGCGCGCACATAGCTTTGCTTGAGGCCGGCCGCCACGGCGGAACGCAGATCAGGCGAGATATCCACCGGCGTGATGACGCGCGTCAGGCGCACGATGCGCCAACTGCCGTCCGGCAGCGCATAGGACGTATAAGCGGGCAGCTTGTCCGCAGGCATGCGGAACACCTGGGACACCGCCGACGCATCGGCGAGCTGCTGCGCCATCTGCTGGCGATCCAGAAGCTTGAAAGGCGTCCAGCGGGTATCGGCCGGCTCCAGGCCGCGGCGCAACCGGTCGAGCAGCGCCGTGCCCGCCTGCTGCGCCAACTGCGTCTCCTTCTGCGCCGCGAGCTTCTGCGCGATGGCGTCCTGCACCGTGCTCAGGGGCTGCAACTGGGGCGCGCGATAATCCAGCACGCGGGCCGCAACCAAGGTGTGGTTGCCGACACTCACGGCCTCGGTATTCTGCCGACTCTTGAGGCTGTCGGCGGCGAAGACAGCGTCCAGCAGCTTGGCGCTGTTCAGCGGCGCCGGTGCATCGGCACGCGTAATCCAGTCCGTGGCCTGCACGCTCAGGCCATAGCGTTTGGCCACCGGCACAAGATCCTTGCCTTCCTCGTACACCTTGTCGCTGAAATCGTCCGCCTCGCGGTCGAAGCGGGACTGCGCTTCCCTCTGCCGCAAAGCGGTGGCGATGACGTCCCTGACCTGGGCCAGAGGCAGCGTTTGCGCCGGCCTGATGGCATCAAGCTGGATGATGTGATAGCCGAACTGGGTCTTCACCGGCCCAACAATCTCGCCCGGCTTCTGCATGGCGAAGACCGCGTCGGCGAACGGCTTGACCATGGCATCGCGGGCAAAAAAGCCCAGGTTGCCGCCATTCGCCGCCGAGCCGGGATCCTGTGAGAAGCGCTTGGCCAGAGTGGCAAAATCCGCGGGCGTCTTGCGCACCTGCGCCAGGATCTGCTCGGCCTTGGCCTTGGCCGCCGCCCATTGCTTAGGATCATCGCCGCTCACTGCGATCAGGATATGGC
>JAJZSR010000180.1 GCA_021849595.1 Pseudomonadota bacterium
CGGCGGCAGCGTGACCAGCACCAGAGCGTCCTGCCCGTTGAATAGACGGGTCAGAGGGCCGGTGGGATGGTGCAAGGCCCATCGGGCCAGTACGGGTCCCCATTGCGTAATCGCCGTCTGCTGCAGATTGGCGACGTTGGTCAATGCCGCGGCGAGGCGCGCCTGCGCCGACTGATACGCCCCCTGCGCCGCCTGCACGGTTTTGATGGAAACGTTCTGGTCGTCCCGATTCAAGAGGCGCAGCCGCTCGTATTCCCGCTGCGAGGTGGTGGCGACAGCACGGGCCACGCCGAGTTGGCCCAAGGCGGCAGCATAGCCGGCACGCAATGCCAGAAGCGGCCGCGGGTCGAGGACCAGGCCATAGGCGCGGACTTGGCTCCGATAGCGCGCGGGAACGAGCGTCTGCGTCCGGATACCGGCTTGCGCTTGCAGCGCCTGGCCCAAGACAATGACCTTCAGACCGTGCGCCGTGGTGGTGGTCGGTGGCAGTTCCTGCGAAATCGCTCTATGGCTTTCGCCGGCTTCGAGACGCCCTCTCATGCCAAACCCAGCCCAGCCCGCCGCGAGCAGCGACGCCCCCACTATGCCGACCGCCAGGAGATTCCATCGATTCCGTTTCATGAGTGCTCCCGCGTACGGCCGGATAAGAGTTCTTTCCCGTAGAGAGGGGGAGCCATAGGCTGCTGTACCGCATTTTCCAGCGCCCCCTGAGCTTGTTGGGCCTGATACGAGGCGACGAGCCGATCGCGCTCAGCCACGAGGTACGCGAGGTGTCCTCCCAGCAAAGCGAGAGCGTCCGTTTCACCGGAGGCGTAACGCCGCTCAAGCAACCGCTGGTTCTTGCGTTGAACGTCGAGCAGCGCCCGGGCCGTCCGGAATGTTTGCAAGGCCCCGCCATAAGCCGCGGCGGTCTGGCTGACCTGCCCGATTACTCGGGCCTGCAGGGCGGTGAAGGTGGCAGCCGCCGCGGCGACCTGTCCCTTGGCTGCAGCGATGGGGCCCTGGTTTTGATTCAGGATGGGGAGGGTGATGGTAAGGCCAAGCGCCCACCGGTTATCCCCTTCCTCCCACTTGTATCCCGGTCCCAAGTGGATGTCAGGGTATTGCTTTGCGATTTCGAGCTTGAGGGCGTCCTCGGCGGCGGCATACCGGGCCAAAGCCGCCCGGAGATCCAGGCGGTGGCGCAGGGCCGCCCGTTCCAGGGTGGTTAGGGGCGGGGTTTGCCCTGCAGGGGGCTGGTTCATGTTGGTGAAATCGAAACGTAGATCGACAATGGCACCCAGCGGCAGGCCCAGCGCCTGGGCCAACGCCGCGCGTGCACTGGCGGCGCGCGCCTCGGCGGCAGCCAGCGTCATCTGCGTCCGTTGCCAATCCAATTGGCTGCTGTTGACCGCAAAGGCGGAGCTCTCGCCGGCGGCGAAACGTTGTTCCACCAGGTTCAGCATGCGCCTGCGCAACGCCACCTCGGTTTTGAGCAGCTTGGCTTGCTCGATTGCCGCCCAAAGATCCAGGAACCTTTGGCGGACCATGACCCGCACCTGCCACGCGGTTTCCCCCACCTGGAACCGCGCGGCGTCGGCCAAAGCCAGGGCCCCTTGGACGCGGTCGCCGCGTTTGCCGGCCGTTTCGATGGGTATGTCGAAGGAAAAGCCGAGCGTCCAGGGCAACACGCCTTCCGGTGCAATGCTGTGGTGCTGGGAAAGAAAGCCGATGCTGGGATTGGGGCGCTGCCCGGCGGTGATCACATTGGCACGGGCCACTTGCCATCGGGCGCGCTGGATGGCCAGTTCCGGGCTTTCATAAAGAGCCACCAAGACCAAATCATTCAGATTCCAATGTTGCTTGGGCCAGTGTTTCGGCGTGCGGCCATAATCGGAGAGGAAATCCCGCAGTTTCGGATCGTCGAGGCTGCGCGCCTGAAATGCGGCGGCGGACCGTTCCGGAGAAAGCGGCTGGGGGTGATAGGTGGCGCAAGCACTCAGGAGCGACAATAGGAAAAATGCCAGGATCGGGCGTTGTGGCCCCCGAATCGCATTCCCCGTTGCCGCCTTCTCCGCGCCCCCTGATGTGCCCATCAAACCCTACCCTTCGGCAATGTGGCCAATGCGGGGGCTTTGTCGGAGTGGGTTGGCTGGCGTGAGCCACCCTGGCGCAAAAGGCGCGCCGAGTTGGCGAGGATGCCGAAATCCGGGCCGGCCTGCGCCGCCGCCGCGATCGCCGGCGGCAGGAAACCCATGGCGGCCAGCGCCAGGCCGGCCAGGTTATAGACCGCCGTGAAACCGATGTTGATCTTGACCGTGTTCATGGTCCGCCGAGCGATGCGCAGGACCTCCGGCACCAGTTTCCAATCATCGCGCATGAGCGCGATATGCGCCGCCTCCATGGCCAGGGGGCTGCCCGCGGCGCCCATGGCGATGCCCACATCGGCCTGGGCCAGCGCGGGCGCATCGTTGACGCCATCGCCGATCATGACCACCACATGACCTCGGCGCTGGTACTCCTTGACCACGGCGATCTTGTCCGCGGGCAACAGGTTGGCGCGCCAGTGAATGCCCAACGGCGCGGCAATGGCAGCAGCCGTGCGCTCGTTGTCGCCGGTCAGCAGTTCCAGATGTTTGATGCCGAGGCGGCTTAATTCGGCCAAGGCCTCCGGTACGTCCGGGCGCAGCGTATCCATGGCGGCGAGCACGCCCACCGGCCGGCCGTTGCGGATCACGAACAGCAGCGTCTTGCCCTGCGTTTCCAACTCGGTGGCAATCGGCGGTGGCGCCTCCCCTGAAAGCAGGCGGCGGCCGCCCACCGCCACGGTTTCGCCATCGAGGCGCACGCGCACCCCGATGCCCGGGATCGCTTCGAAGTCTTGCGGCTCGCCAAGCGGAAGCCCGCGCAGCGCAGCGGCGGCCCGCACCGCCTCGGCGAGCGGGTGCTCAGAGTAGCGTTCCGCCGTCGCGGCGAGCCCCAAGATCTCGCCGGTACCGAGCTCGGCATCGAGAGGGACCACATCGGTGATGACCGGGCGACCGAGAGTAAGCGTGCCGGTCTTGTCGAGCATTACCACGGTGGCCTTGGCGAGCACTTCGAGGTACCGGCCTCCCTTGATCAGCAGCCCACGCCGCGCCGAGGCGCCGATCGAGGCGATCACGGCCACCGGGGTGGCGATCGCGAAGGAGCAGGAGCAGGCTACCACCAGCACGGCGGCGGTGGCAAGCAGTTTGCCACTGGCGAGGAAAGTGCCGGTGGCCACGGTGACCACGACAGGCAGATACCACGCGGCGAATTTGTCGGCGACCCGTTGGATGGGGGCGCGGTGCTGTTCGGCCTCCTCCACCAACGTGATGACACGCCCGAAGGTGGTGTCTTTACCCACCGCCGTCGCCCGCATGCGCAGGTGCCCGAGTTGAGCAAAGCTCGCGGCGAACACGCGGGCGCCGGGGCCGATTTCGACCGGCATGGATTCACCGGTGATGGCTGCCTGGTTCACGGTGGCTTGGCCGCTGCTCACCTCACCATCGACGGGAATCCTCTCCCCCGGCCGGACGATCACGGTTTCTCCCACCTCCACCTGCTCGATCGGCACCTCGACCTCGCGGCCTTCGCGCTCGACCCGCGCGGTTTCCGGCGCGAGGGCGGTGAGATCCCGGACTGCTTGCCGGGCGTGCTCGGCGGTAAAGTGCTCGATATAATCGGCAAGCCGCATGAAAAAGACGATCAGCACCGCCGCTGGCCAGGCACCGGCCAGGATCGCGGCGATGAGGCCCACCGTCATCAGCGTGTGTGAAGTGACCTTGCGACGTAACGTGGCACGGAGCACGTGGCGGAAGATCGGCCAGCCTCCGGCCAGCACTGCGGCAAACCAGACCGGCCAAGGCACGAACCGGGTCAGCATGTCCAGGACGCCGAGTTGCTCGGCGGCCACGACGAGCAGCACGACCACGGCGATGATCAGGCCAAAGGCCCAAAGGAGGGTCCTGGAAAAGCCGGCCAGCGGATTGGCCGCAGCGCGGTCCGCAAGGGTCACGCCGCAGCCGCATGCATCCTGACTGCCGCAGGCGGTACTGGTCGGCCCCGTTGCCCTTTCCCCGTTCATGTCCGCGCCCCTTGCTGGAAAAGCAGAATTCAGGCCAGCCGTTCCCGCAACAGGCGGCCATCGTCTTTGAGCGCCTTGAGCAGGTCATCGCTCCGCAGCCGGTAATAGACCATCTTTCCGTCGTTGCGCATCGTGAGCCATCCTTGATCGCGCAGCAGCTTTAGCTGGTGGGAGGTGGCTGCCATCGTAAGCCCGAGCACGTGGGTAATGTCGCACACGCACAGCTCCCCTTGGGCAAGTGCCAGCAGGATCTTGAGCCGGGTGGTGTTGCCGAGCAGCTTGTATCTCT
>JAJZSR010000181.1 GCA_021849595.1 Pseudomonadota bacterium
GGTCAGCGCGGCAATCTTCTCCCCGGCGGCCTTCATGGCCTGCAAGCTGTGCAGGGTATGGCGGTTCATGCGCTCCCCTTGCTGAAGAATTCGCGCGCGCCGCGCATCTTGTCCATGCGCTCCAGCAGCAACTCGAAATCTTCCGTTTGCGTCACGAAGTTGAGGTTTTCGCTGTTCACCATGAGCACCGGCGCGGCCTCGTAATGGTGGAAGAACTCGCTGTAGAGCGCCGCGAGCCGGCGCAGATAATCGGCGCTCATGCCGCGCTCGTAATCGATGCCACGCTGGCGGATGCGCGCCTGCAGCACCTCGACGGGCGCCTGCAGATAAAGCACCAGATCGGGCGCCGGGGCATGCAGGCTGAGATCGTCGAACACGCGCCGGTAGAGCTGGTATTCGTCCTCGTCGAGGTTCAACTGCGCGAACAGCTTGTCCTTGTCGAGCAGAAAATCAGCCACCAGCGTGCTGCGGAATAAATCGCCCTGCGCCAGTTCCTTGACCTGGCGCATGCGATCGAACAGGAAATGCAGTTGGGTGGCCAGGGCATAGCGTTTGGGATCCTGATAAAAGCGCGGCAGGAAGGGATTGTCGGCCGCGCTTTCCATCAGCATATCGGCCCCCAGATGCGCGGCCAGCCGCTTGGCCAGGCTGGTCTTGCCCGCCCCTATGGGGCCTTCCACCACCAGATAGCGGTAGCGCGCCAGGCTCATGAACAGCCCACCGCCGCGCTGGAACAAGGTGCTGCGAGCGGCCAGGCCGTCTGCTCCGCGACCGCATCGAGCAGCGGCCCGAGCGCGCCCAGGTCGGGCAGATGCAGCGCCGGCGCGATTTCCGCCAGCGGGCGCAACACGAAGGCGCGACCATGCATGCGCGGATGCGGCAGCGTCAGCCCCTCCTCGTGAAAGCGCGCGTCACCGTAAAGCAGCAAATCCAGGTCCAGGGTGCGCGGCGCGTTCTTGAAGTGGCGCTCGCGTCCATGCCGCTGCTCGATGCGGAACAACGCATCCAGCAGCGCGCGCGGCGACAGGCCTGTCTCCAGGGCGGCGACCGCGTTGACGAAATCCGGCTGTCCGTCGTAGCCCACCGGCGCCGACAGATAAAGGCGCGAGGACGCCAGCAGGCGGCAGTGCTCCAGGCCTCCCAGTTCCGCCAGGGCATGCTCCACCTGCGCGACCGGGTTTTGCAGGTTGGCCCCCAATCCGATGTAGGCGACCACCTTCATGCCGCGGCGCTGTCCGTGCCGATGTCGGCCGCATCTTCGGCGGCGCCCGCGCCGGAGGGTTTCTTGCGCCGGCGCCGGCGGCGCGGCTTGGATGCCTCATCGCGCACCAGCATGGATGCGCGTTCCGTCTCGTCGGCGTCCTGGAAGCGGGTCCACCAGTCCGCCAGTTCCGCCGCCACCTCGCCCGCTTCGGCGCGCAAGAGCAAGAAATCATAACCGGCGCGAAAGCGCGGATGCTCCAGCAAACGATAGGGCCGCTGGCCGCCGCGCTGTTCGAACCGGGGCTGCAGGGCCCAGATCTCCTTCATCATGCCGTCGAAGCGGCGCGGAATGGCCAGCGCTTCGCGCTGCGCTTCCAGGGCCTCGTCCGCCGCGGCAAAAAGTGCGGGCATGGCGTGCTCGCCCGCCTCCTTGGCGGCCTGCCAGCGCCGCAGCACCTGCGGCCACAGCAGGCTGGCGAAAAGAAAGCCCGGCGAGGCCGGCTTGTCGGCGCGTATGCGCGCATCGGTATTGGCGAGCGCGGCATGGATGAAGCGTTCGCCGGTCGTGTCGTCCAGGATCGTGTCCAGCAGCGGCAGCAGGCCATGATGCAGGCCCTCGGCGCGCAACTGGTGCAGGGCGCGCAGGGCGTGGCCGGAAAAGAGCAGCTTGAGCGCCTCGTCGAACATGCGCGCGCGCGGCACGTTGCCCATGAGCGGTGCAAGCTCGGCCACCGGGGCACGCGTGGCACGGTCGACGCTGAATTCGAGGCGCGCTGCGAAGCGCACGGCACGCAGCATACGCACCGGGTCCTCGCGGTAGCGCGTGGCCGGGTCGCCGATCATGCGGATGACGCGCGCGCGGCAGTCGGCCACGCCGCCGTGGTAGTCCGTGATCTCCTCGCGCGCCGGATCGTAGTACAAGGCGTTGATGGTGAAATCGCGCCGCGCGGCATCTTCCGCCTGGGTGCCGAACACATTGTCGGCGAGGATGCGGCCGTGCTCATCGGTGGGGCGCTCGTCCTCGTCGGCGCCGTTGCCGGAAGCGCGGAAGGTGGTGACCTCTATGGTCTCGCGCCCGCACATGACGTGCACGATCTGGAAACGCCGGCCGATGATGCGGCTGCGGCGGAACAGGGCGCGCACCTGCTCGGGCGTGGCATTGGTAGCGACGTCGAAATCCTTGGGCGCGCGCCCCAGCAGCAGGTCGCGCACCGCGCCGCCGACCAGAAAGGCGGCATAGCCGGCGCCGCTCAGCGTATCCGTGACCTTGAGCGCACAGGACGAGATCCGCTCGCGCGCGATGCCGTGCTCGCTCCTGGGATAAATCCTGGCGGGAGCGGGTTTGGCGGCACGCTTGCCAAAAACCGACTGGATGAAACGACGTATCATGCTGCCGTCACGGCCCGGGGACAATCGGGCATTATACCCGGCGCCGCCCGCGCCTCAGCCGCGCAGGCTGATGACGGGCCAGCCGACGGCCGCCGCATGGGCGCGCAGGGTGTCGTCGGGATCGACCGCCACCGCATGGCTGACTTTCGCCAGCAAAGGGATGTCGTTCAGCGAATCGCTGTAGAACCAGCTTTCCGAGATGTCCTCCCACAGCAGGCGGCGCTCCGCCAGCCACATCTCCAGGCGCGTGATCTTGTGTTCCTTGAAGCAGGGAACGCCGGTGCCGCGTCCGGTGAAGCGGCCGTCGATCTCCTCCACCTCGGTGGCGATGAGATTCTCGATGCCGAACTCGCGCGCAATGGGCGCCGTGACGAAGCGGTTGGTGGCGGTGATGATGGCGAGCAGGTCGGCGTCTCCCTGGTGCTTCTTCACCAGCGCGCGCGCCTTTTCGGTGATCATGGGCAGGATGCGCTCGGCCATGTAT
Organism: Pseudomonadota bacterium; assembly: GCA_021849595.1. Taxonomy (GTDB): domain Bacteria; phylum Pseudomonadota; class Gammaproteobacteria; order Burkholderiales; family Thiobacillaceae; genus JAJXXS01. The sequence continues at coordinate 3,077 of JAJZSR010000181.1, forward strand.
TCGCGGTGCCAGGTCTCCAGTTGGGCGCGCGAGTGGCGCCCCAGGGGCTTGAGCTGGAAATCGAGAAAGGCGTGGATGTCCAGAGTGCCGGCCTTGTACTGCTCGTAGAACTCCCGGTTGCGCGCTTCGTGCACTTCGCGGTCCAGCACTCCGCGGCTGATGAGGAATTGCGCCCACTCGAAATCGGAATCGCCGGCGAGCAGGGTGTTGTCGAGGTCGAACAGGGCCAGTTTCATAGACCGAACAAAAGCAAAAGGCCCCGCGAGTATAACCGGCCGCCCAACGCCCCGGCGGCGGATTTGCCCGCCTGCGGTAGCATAAGAAAAAACGCCCTGCCGCCATGAATCGCCTGCCCTCTGCCTGCGCCGTCCTGCTCCTGCTGCTGCACGCTCCGCTCGCAGCCGCCGCCTCCCTGCAAAGTTGCCGCGCCATCGCCGACGATCGCGCGCGTCTGGCCTGCTACGACAGCCTGGCCGGGCCTCCTGCCCCCGCACTGGCGCCGACCGCCCCACCCCCCCTGCCCGCGCTCACCCAGCGCCTGGAAAACCAGCAGGCGGCGGAGCGCAACCGCTTCGCCATCGTTCCCTACAAACCCAATTACATCCTGCCCCTAACCTACACTCCCAACCGCCTGGACAACCCCGACTACGGCTTCCGCCCCGAGCACAGCGAAGTCAAATTCCAAATCTCCTTCCAGTTCGACATGCTGTCCGGCCTGCTGGGCCGCGGCACCGACTTGTACGCGGCCTACAGCCAGCTCTCTTTCTGGCAGGCCTACAACGGAGCCGCCTCCAGCCCCTTCCGCGAAACCAATTACGAACCCGAGTTGGGCGTAGGCTATCGCCCCCGGGACTTGCGCATTTTCGGCTTGGACATCCCGCTGCTGCGCCTGGGTTTCGTGCACCAGTCCAACGGTCAGGGCGGACTGCGTTCGCGCAGTTGGAACCGCATCGTCGCCACCGCCGCTTTCCAGCGCGGCAATTTCGCCGGGGCCTTGCGGGTGTGGAAACGCATCCGCCTGACCAGCCAGAACGACAACCCCGACATCACCGACTACCTGGGCTATGGCAGCCTGGTGCTGGCGTACAAGCTCCATGACCAGACCTTCGCCATCACCCTGCACGACAACCTGCGCTGGCACACCAACCGCGGCGCATTGCAGTTGGACTACAGCTTCCCCCTCACGCACCGGCTGAAAGGCTATGTGCAGTATTTCAACGGCTATGGCGAGAGCCTCATCGACTACAACCGCAGCATCAACCGCCTCGGCATCGGCATCATGC
>JAJZSR010000182.1 GCA_021849595.1 Pseudomonadota bacterium
GGCCGCCTTCTGCTCCGGTGTGATGGGGGTCGAGGGGTCCGCGCCGATCAGGCCGGCGCCGAAGACGTCCTGCAGCATCGGCGAGGCCATCGAGATCACGCCGATGCCGGCGGTCACGTTCAGGCACAGCACCGCCCAGATCAGCCAGAACTGCGGCGTCTTCCAGGCCTTGTCCAGGTGGACATGGTTGCGGGTGATCATGGCCTTGCCGCTGTCGGCGGGCGCGTTCCAGCCCGTGGGCTTCCAGCCGGTGGGGGTGACGCGAAAGCCGAAGGCACCGGCCGTCATCACCAGGATGTACAGCACGCCCATGGCCATGAGCGTATCGGCCACGCCGTTGCCGCCGTCGGCGCCGAAGTGCTTCATGAGCGCCACGGCGATGGGCGCACCGATCATGGCGCCGCCGCCGTAGCCCATGATGGCAAAGCCGGTCGCCATGCCACGCCGGTCAGGGAACCACTTGATCAGCGTGGACACCGGGGTGATGTAGCCCAGGCCCTGGCCCACGCCGCCCAGGATGCCGCAGCCCAGCCACAGCAGCCAGAGCTGGTGCATGTGCACGCCGATGCCGCCGAGCACCATGCCGCCGCCCCAGCACAGCGCGGCGATGAAGCCGGCCTTGCGCGGACCGGCGTGCTCAAGCCAGCCGCCCCACAGGGCCGCCGAGACACCCAGCATCACGATGAACAGCGTGAAGGTCAGGCTGACCGACGGCACCGTCCAGTTGCAGGTGGAGGTGAACATCTCGGCCAGCATGGACTGGTTGGCGCAAGCGGCGGCGTCGGTGTTCGCCAGCAATTTGCTCATCGGCAACCAGAACACGCTGAAGCCGTAGGCCATGCCGATGCACAGGTGGATGGCCAGCGCCGCCGGGGGCACCAGCCAGCGGTTGAAGCGGGGGCCGGCAACGATGCGATCCTTGTCCAGGATTCCTCCCGAGGCTGGCCCCGGGGCTCCTTCGAGTACTGCAGACATCTTTTCTCCTTTGTGAGTTTGATCTTCTAGTTGCGCGTCGTCGGTGACAACGGGCGCGGACCAGTCTCGTATCGGAGATGTGCGCGGACAATAGGAAATCCCTTGCATAACGGTCACGTGGCGGCAACTTCATGTTTCTTTACAGAGAAGTGCAAGCGCCGTCCGCGCCCTGCGACAAAATGTCATGCCACGCTGCCAAAGGCCTCGTTGTGCTGCGACAGTTTGTCCACGGCCCGCCGACAAACCGTGTTTACCCAGTCTTTACAAAGACGCTGTTTCTGGAAACTGACAGTAGGGGTATTCCAAGGGCTTGGTCAGCGCGTGGGGCTTGCTGACCATGACTTCATGGCGGGCGCTCATGCCGGCCGATGCGCGCGACGATGTGCGCCACGCGGTGGCCAGGCAAGCGAACGACATCGCCAAGGAACACCCCGAGTGGCTGCCGGACCGGCTGGCAGTGGACTGCGCCGGCTACCCGGTGGACAAAAACGGCGATCGCAGCCGCAATGAAGAAAACGGTGGGGGTGCCGGCGCCGCCCCCGTATCAACCCGACGATCGCTCAGCGCGAGCGCTTCTCCTCGTACATCCGCCGGTCCGCCATGGCCTCGGCGGCTTCCAGCCCGCCCACCTGGGCGCGGGCGGCCATGCCGATGGAGGCGGCTAACGCGGCAGGTGTGGCGTGACCTTGGTTTGTAGCAGCTTCACCAGTGCCGGCTCCATGAACTTGTAGTTGTCCGGTATACCCAGGCATACGACACGCTTGCCGTCCAGTTGCGCCTTGAAGCGGGCCGAGAGCTTGGCCTTGTGCTCCTTCTCCATCACAAAGATGAGCTCAGCCCATTCGACCAGCTCCGCCGAGAGTGGTGTCTCGGCGTCATGGCTCAAGCCTGCGGATGTGCACGCAATGCCCGGATGGTCGGCGAAGATCTGCTCGGCCGTGGGGCTGCGCCATCTGTTCTTGCTGCAGATGAAGAGGACATGAGTCACGTGGCGATTGTCAAGGCGTCACTCTCGCCAACGGAAGGGAATGTCCCGGACGGCATCACTTCGCCAGGCCGTCACGACACCGTGGACAACCGTTCCGTCCGGACCGGAGCGGAAGTTGAGGGAGGACACGTGGTAGTTGTACCCATCTCCCAATTGGAGTCTGGCTTCATGCACTGCCCTTGCTGCGGACTCTGACCGTTGAACAGCTGCACTTGTCAGTACCAGGCCGACCACAAGGATCACGCCAAGTGCTGAAGGTATCCGCATGTCCCGTTTGGGGCGACCTGCTCGCGTGCGCGCCGCAACAATTTGAGGCGCCCCAAGCGAGCGCGCCAGCCAGATCATGATGGCCAGCACGACCAAGAAAAAGGCGCCGTCCATGGCGGAAGCGCCGGGCTGACTATGAACGCGCGCCCACGTCAGGCCCAAGGGCTGCACAAAGGGCAAGGCGAGCACACCGGCGCCCATTGCTGCCACCAGAAAGAACGCGAACCAGCGCACGAGAGATGCGGCACGCAGGCTACCGCGCATGAGGAAGACCCCGGCAATCACTGCAAAGATGTTCAAACTGGAAGAGTAGGACACGCGGTTCATGACGGCGACGATCATGAGCAGGATATCCAGCAGACCGATGACGACCAGGACACGGCCAGCGTACCGCAGCTGCGGCAAGTGCTGCGAGGGTTCGGCTTGTTTCATTTGTTGGTGAAATAGAGCGCCCCAAGTCTAGAAACGATTGGCGAGGCCACCTATCCTCGAAAAGAAGGAGTTCTCGCCGAAGCGAAACTGCCGGCATGCGGCGCAACAGACCAAGGCTTGTTTTTCTCAGGCCATCGCCTTCGGGTTTGCGCCGTACTCGTTCTGGGTAGCCTGGCTATCCCGGACGAGGAACGCGAACAAGACAATTGCGCCAATGAAGGGAATGAGAGCGATGAGCTGCCACCAGCCTGACTTGCCAATATCGTGCAGGCGCCGTGCTGCTACCGCAATACTGGGAACGACCATGGCCAGCGCGTAGATCCCGCTGAGCAGGCCGACCTCCAATTTCGCGTGGTAGGTTCCGAACCAGACATCCGCCCAGATCAGCGCGGCAAGGACCAGCAGATAAAACAACGTGTAGTACCAATACTCACGCCGGCGCGAACGCCCATGGAAAACTGCATACTTCTGCAAGGCCAGCAGAAACCAGTTCATCATCAACCTCCCTTTTTCTGTATTGGACTTTTCTTCCCCACGCGCCCGGCGCGCTACGCAGGGATGGCAACCGCGATACGGCTGCCATTTGATTCTAGAAAGTCCTTGTGACACGGTCCATCCCCCAAAAGGGGCATGGAACTCATTACCGCTCATACAGATCGGCAGGCCAGGAGCGCCTGGCTGAGCGTGAAACCGCTTCAGCCGAACAAGCCACCCACAGCAATGAGGGTGTCGTTGTCGCCCCTGCCTAAACGCGACGATCGCTCAGCGCGAGCGCTTCTCCTCGTACATCCGCCGGTCCGCCATGGCCTCGGCGGCTTCCAGCCCGCCCACCTGGGCGCGGGCGGCCATGCCGATGGAGGCGCTGACGCTGGCCGCAGCCAGGGCGGCGCGCAGGCGTGCCACGATGGCGTCGGCACCCGCGCGGTCGCACTCCACGGCCAGGATGGCGAATTCGTCGCCGCCGATGCGGGCCACCACGTCGGCCTCGCGGGCGGCCTGGCGCAGGGCGCCGGCGGCACGGATGATGAGCTCGTCACCCGCGGCGTGGCCCAGCGTGTCGTTGACGCGCTTGAGTTCGTCCAGGTCGACGGCGATCACATAGGCCGGGTGGCCGTAGCGGCGGCAGCGCTCTTCCTCGCGCGCCAGCAGGCATTCCCAGGCGCGGCGGTTGTAGAGCGTGGTCATGGGGTCGGTGTAGGCCTCGACCTCCAGGCGTTCGCTCCGGCGCACCGCCTCCGTGGCCTTCAGCTCGGCCTGCAGGATGCTGCTGAGCAGGGCGGCCAGCAGTTCCACCAGCTCCTGCTCCTGCGCAATGGCGGCGGGCTGGCGCTCGGGGTCGATGGCGCACAGGGTGCCGAAGAGGCTGCCGTCTTCCTTGTAGAGCGGCGCACCGATGTAGGAGCCGATGGGCACCTGGCGGCCGATGGGCGCGGCGGCGTAGGCGGGCACCTGGGTGGAGTCCGGCGCCACGCGCGGGCCCTGCCCCTGCACCATGCGCGAACAGAAGGAGTCGGCCCAGCGGAAGACCTTGCCCGGGGCCACGTTGTAGCCGTGGTCTTCACTCTGCAGGACGATCCAGTCGTCACCCTCGGTGCGGGTGACCATCCAGAGCCCGAAGCCGAGCCGGTGGTGCAGGAAGGCGATGACCGCGCGGGCGGCGGAGTCGAAGTCGTGGTGGGCCAGATCGAT
>JAJZSR010000183.1 GCA_021849595.1 Pseudomonadota bacterium
GCGTGCGCGCTTGAGCGCCTCGTGCCGCGTGGCGCCGGCGATCATGAGCGGCAGAACGGTGTTTTCCATGACGCTGCGGTCGAACAGCAGCTTGTGGTCCTGGAACACCAGGCCGATGTTGCGGCGCAGATAGGGCACGGCGTGGCGGTTCAGGCGCCCGACGTTCTGGCCGTTCACCGTGACCATGCCCGAGGTGGGCCGCTCGATGGCGGCAATGAGCTTGAGCAGGGTCGATTTTCCGGCCCCGGAGTGGCCGGTGAGAAAGACCATCTCGCCGCGCTCGATTTCCAGCGAGATGCCGTCCAGGGCCGTGTGGCCGCCAGGGTAGCGCTTGACGACCTCGGAGAAAACGATCATGCGGCGAACAAGGCGTCGACGAAATCCCGCGCGACGAAGGGACGCAAATCCTCCAGGCCTTCGCCTACGCCGATGTAGCGCACCGGGATGGGACGGGCTTGGGCGATCGCGGCAATCGCGCCGCCGCGCGCCGTGCCGTCCAACTTGGTGAGCACCAGGCCGGTGACGCCCAGGGCGTCGTCGAAAGCCTTCACCTGATTGACCAGGTTTTGCCCGGTGTTTGCGTCCAGCACCAGCAGCACTTCGTGGGGCGCCTCGGGGTCGATTTTCTGGATGACGCGTTTGACTTTTTTGATCTCTTCCATGAGGTGCAACTGGGTGGGCAGGCGGCCGGCCGTATCCGCCAGCACGACGTCGACGTTGCGCGCGCGTGCCGCCGCCACGGCGTCGTAGATGACCGCGGCCGCGTCACCCTTTTCCTGGCTGATCACGGTGACGCCATTGCGCTCGCCCCAGACCAGAAGCTGCTCGCGCGCGGCAGCGCGGAAGGTGTCGCCCGCGCCCAGCAGCACGCTATGCCCCTGGCTTTGGAACAGATGAGTCAGCTTGCCTATGGTAGTGGTCTTGCCGGCGCCGTTGACGCCTGCCAGCATGATGATGAAGGGCCGCCTGCCATCGATGGACAAAGGCGCTTCCAGCGGGGCCAGGAGTTCCGTGAGCGCTTCCTTGAGCGCATCCTGCAGTTGCGGCGCTTCGGTGAGGCCTTGCTTCTTCACCTTGCGGCGCAGGTTATCCAGCAAGGCCGCGGTCGCGTCCACACCCACGTCGGCGGTCAGCAGGACCGTCTCCAGTTCTTCGTAAAGCGCCTCGTCGATCTTGCGACCCAGGCCGAACAGGCCACCGATCTGGCTGCCCAGTTTGGCGCGGGTTTTCGCCAGGCCTTGCTTGAGGCGCTGGGCCCAGGACGACTTGGGCGCCGGTTCGGCGGCGGCAGGCGGAGTCGCGGCTGGGGGGATGGCGGGTTCGCCTGCAGCGGCCGGCACGGCCGCGGTTTCTGCGGCAGGAACGGCTGTCGCTGGCTCGTCGGCCGGCGGGCGGGATTTTTTGAAGAAGCCGAACACTCTCGCGGTCACCACTCAATTGCATGCAAAGTTATTTTATCATCCACCCATCGACTCCATTTGCGCCAGCGTTTGGCGATCATCCCCATGACAAGCGTACTCATGGCTGGGCGGTGCCGTGCTTAGAACCCCTTATGCACGCAGCAGCGGGCGCGGGCAGGTGCGTATCATCGGCGGCAGTCATCGCAGGCGCACCCTGCGCTTTCCGCAGGCCGAAGGTCTGCGTCCCACGCCTGATCGGGTGAGGGAGACGCTGTTCAACTGGTTGGGCCAGGATCTCGCCGGCTTGGCCTGCCTGGATGCCTTTGCCGGCAGCGGAGCCTTGGGGTTCGAGGCCGCCTCACGCGGCGCCCGCCGTGTGGTGATGCTGGAGGCCGCGCGCGCGCCCTGCGAGGCGCTGCGCGGCAACGTCGTCCAACTGGGGTTGGCGGGCGTGGACATTTATTGTGCCGAGGCGCTGGGCTGGATGCGGTCAAGCCGGGAAAAATTCGACGTCATCTTTCTCGATCCGCCTTTCGATGCCGGGCTCATGCCGCCCGCCCTGGAGGCGGCCGCAGGCTGCCTGGGCCCGGGCGGTCGCGTGTACGTGGAGCAGGAGGCACCCGTGGCGCCCGGCCCGCTCTGGTTCATCTTGCGCCACGGCCAGGCCGGCCGCTCCCACTTCGCCTTGCTGGAAAGATCGCCATGCTGACTGCCATTTATCCGGGTACTTTCGACCCCATCACGCTGGGCCACCAGGATCTCATACGTCGCGCCGGCAAGCTGTTCGACCGCGTGATCGTGGCGGTCGCGGAGAACCGCAACAAGGCGCCCTATTTCCCGCTGCACGAGCGAGTGGCTATGGCGCGCGCTGTGCTGGTCGATTGCCCGTGGGCCGAAGTGGAGGGGTTTTCCAATCTGCTCATCGATTTCGCTGCCCAGCATGGCGCCCATGTCGTGCTGCGCGGCCTGCGGGCGGTATCCGATTTCGAATATGAGTTTCAACTGGCAGGCATGAACCGCAGCCTCAAGCCCGACATCGAAACCGTTTTCATGACGCCTTCGGACCAATACATGTTCATTTCCTCGGGCATGGTGCGTGAGGTGGCGCGTCTGGGCGGGGCGGTAGGCTCTTTCGTCCACCCCTTGGTGGAGGCCAGGCTGCATGAGAAAATCGGTCAATAAACGGTTGCCCGTTACGGACGGAAAATCCAAATGCTTGAATTTCCTGTCCGTAACCCGCCGAAGTTTGATTTTATTGATCCGAAACGAATCATTTCGGATCAATATTGTGGAGTCCCACCATGGCCTTGATGATTACCGACGAATGCATCAACTGCGACGTATGCGAGCCCGAATGCCCCAACGGGGCCATTTCGCAAGGTGACGAGATATACGTCATAGACCCCAACAAATGCACCCAATGCGTCGGGCACTACGACACGCCGCAGTGCGTGGAAGTATGCCCCGTGGATTGCATTCCCCTCAATCCGGACTACGTCGAATCGGAAGAGGAACTGATGGCCAAGTACGAGCGCCTGATGGCCGAGAAGCAGGTCTGAGCAGGTAGCTTTCAGCCCAGGCGTTCGCGCTGGGCCTTGAGTTTTTCCAGTGTGATATTGAAGCCGGCCAGGCGCTGCTTTTCCTGCTCCACCACGGCTGCCGGCGCGCGCGCAACAAAGCCCGCGTTGGCCAGCTTGCCTTCGGCCTTGGCGATTTCGGCAGCGATGCGTGCAAGCTCCTTGTCCAGGCGGGCTTTTTCCGCGTCCAGGTCGATTTCCACTTCCAGCGCCAGCTTGTAGGCGCCCACGATTTCCACCGGCGCGCCCGCCGGCAGGGCCTCATCACTGACGATTTTCACCGCGGCGAGGCGCGCCAGCGCGCTCAGATAGGGTGCGAAGCGCATGAGCGTTGCCGTGTCGCCCACCACCGCGAGCGGCACTTTTTGCCCCGGCGACAGGTTCATGGCCGCACGCAGCGCGCGCACCGCTTCGGCCAGGGCCTTGAACTGCGCCATTTCCGCTTCGGCCGCCGCGTCGCGCATGCCCGCCGGCTTGGGATAACGGGCCAGCATGATCGAGGGTCCGACCTGGCCGGCCAGGGGCGCCACATGCTGCCAGAGCTCTTCGGTGATGAAGGGGATGAGGGGGTGCGCCAGGCGCAGGGTGGCTTCCAGCACGTTGACCAGCGTATGGCGCGTGGCCCGCGCCTTGGCGGCATCGCCGCCCTGCAACTGCACTTTGGCAAGCTCCAGATACCAGTCGCAATATTCGTCCCAAACGAATTCGTAAATCGCGCGTGCGGCGAGGTCGAAGCGGTATTGTCCGTACGCGTCCGCCACTTCCTGCTTGGCTTGCTCGAAGCGGGAGTTGATCCAGCGGTCGGCGAAGGACAGGGAGAGCGCACCACCCTCCCGGCCGGCATCCGCGCCCTGCAGATTCATGAGCACGAAGCGCGTCGCGTTCCACAGCTTGTTGCAGAAATTGCGGTAGCCGTCGGCGCGCTGCAGGTCGAACTTGATGTCGCGCCCGTGGGTGGCGAGGCTGGCGAAGGTGAAGCGCAGGGCGTCCGTGCCAAAGGCGGGGATACCGGCAGGGAATTCCTGGCGCGTGCGCTTCTCGATGGCGGGCGCGTCCTTGGGATTCATCAGGCCGCCGGTGCGTTTTTTCACCAGTTCGTCCAGCCCTATGCCGTCGATGAGATCGATGGGGTCAAGCACGTTGCCCTTGGACTTGCTCATCTTGTGGCCTTCCGCATCGCGCACCAGGCCCGTTACGTAGACTTCGCGGAAGGGCACCTTGCCGGTGAAATGCAGCGACATCATCACCATGCGCGCGACCCAGAAGAAAATGATGTCGAAGCCGGTTACCAGCACGGAACTGGGGAGGAAGGCTTTCAGTTCGGCCGTGTCCTGCGGCCAGCCCAGGGAGATCGGAA
>JAJZSR010000184.1 GCA_021849595.1 Pseudomonadota bacterium
GTTTGAATCTTACGTAATTTCCGCTCCGGCGGAGCGTCGGAGATGCTGGCAACACTCAGGTCTGTTGGCAAGGTCGCCAACATGAAGGATGCTCGGATCGTTTCGATGCTGACCGAAAAGCGAGGCGATGTGACGGCCTTGCTTAACGCCGGCGTGCTTAATCGCACGGATGATGGCCGCATCGAGTTCCCCTTCCAAGCCGTGAGGGTTGAGTTTCTCCTGCAAGCCGCGTAGGACAGGTAGGGCGTAGGGGCTGAACTCGTCCGATATTTGCCAGCACGCGGTCTGCCCTGGCGGCGTGGACGGCAACCCCCGTTCATGACGCGGCAGCGAATGCGCTGCTCCGCTTGCGCGGCCGGGGTGCCGGTTGGGAGCGGGTCAGTGTACCAGTTCGAGGTGCACGGCGCCGTGGTCTTCCATGCGCCGGCCGGTGCTTTTCCGGCGGTCTTCCTTGAGCTCGACGGGCAGGGGGGCGTCGGGCGGTGCGACGCGCCGATCCCGCAAACGGCGCTCGAAGGGAATGAATTCCACCTCGTAAACCGGCAGGGGTTGCTTCGGGGACATCGGCAGTCCTTGTGTCGATAAGCTGCCGTCACTATAGAAATTTCGCCGCGTCTGGGCAATACCTTAAGGGCTGCCGCGCGTGCCGTTCGTCGGATCGCGGTATGATTGCACGCTGCCGAAAGGGCTCGGCCCGTCCTCCTGGCGCATTTTGTTCGGCGTCCCGATGCGGAGTTCTCGTGTTAAAAAAACAATGGCTGGTGGTGCTCGTCGCGTTCGTCGTGCCCATCGTCTTCATCTGGTGGTGGTGGGGCGGCTTCAACAGGGTCGAGGTGCGTACGCAGGTTTTGGGGCCTTATCACTACGCCTACCAGGATTTTCAGGGCAACCTGGCGGATGCCGGCAGGGCTCAGGCGCAGGTGCGGGCCACGCTCACCGGAGCGGGCATCCCGGTGGGCGACGGCATCACCGTGCTCCTGACCGACCCGCGCAAGACCCCTCAAAACAGCCAGCAGGCGCAGGTCGGCTATCTGGTGGCGGAGAACGTCCGGCAGGTTCCCCCCGGCCTCAAGCTGGCGACGCTGCCGCGCCGACGCGTGCTCACGGCCACCGTGCAGGCCGGCGTGCTGATCGCGCCCAGCAAGGCCTACCAGGCGCTATATGACCGCCTGCACGCGCAGGGCCGGGACATCAGTCCGCCTACGGTGGAGATCTACCGCGCCGGCGATTCCATCAACCGCATGGGCGTGCTGACCGTGCAGATGGCGGATTGATGGCGCTGCTTCTGGCCGTCCTGGGCGCACTGCTGCTGGAGCACTTCCGCCCGCTGAGCCAGCCGCCCGCACATTACCGGGCCTTCGCGGCCTACAGCGACTGGCTGCGCGACAAGCTGGACGGCGGCGAGCCACAGCAGGGCCTGATGGCCTGGAGTGCGGCAGTGTTGCCCGTGCTTGTCGCGGTGTTTTTCGTGCATGCCTGGCTGGCGCACTTCTCGGCCCTGTTGGGCGCGCTGTTCGGCGCCGCGGTGCTGTATTTCACAGGCGGCTTCAAATACTACGCGCGCGCCGCGGAGGACGTGGCGTTGGCACTCGACGCGGGAGAGCTCGGCCATGCGCGTGAGGCGCTGGGGCGTTGGGGCAACGTCGATGCCGCCCAGTTCGGCGCCCACGACCTCGCGCGCGTGGCCACCGAGAGGGTGCTGGCGCTAAGCCACCGCCAGTTGTTCGGACCGCTGTTCTGGTTCGTCGTGTTGGGCTTCCTGGGGCCCGTGGGGCCGGTGCTCTACCGCCTGTCGTCCATCCTGGCGCGGCGTTGGGCGGGCGGCGATGCCTTCGGTCTGGTCGCACGCCGGGTGTTCCAGGGGCTCGACTGGCCCGCCGTGCGCGTGACTGCGCTGAGCTACGCCGTCGCGGGGGATTTCGAGGATGCGGTGTATTGCTGGCGCACCCAGGGCGCGGGCTGGCCGGACGCCGAGGAGGGCCGGGTGCTGGCCGCGGGCGGCGGCGCCCTGGGCGTGCGCCTGGGATTGCCCCTGCCGCTGGGCGGCGCGCTGCTGGCGCGCCCCGAACTGGGCGTGGGGGACGAGGCCCAAGCCCAGCACGTGAACGGCGCCGTGAGCCTGATCTGGCGCAGCCTGGCCCTGTGGCTGGCGCTGGGTGTGCTGTTCGTGGTCGCAGGCTGGGCGGCCTGAGAGCGCCGAGCCATGCTCAACCGCGTCTGGAGCGGCTTCTTCCTGGTCGCCTTCCTCATGGCGGGCGCCAAGCTCGTGCAGGGCCAGGATCTCTTCGCGCCCATCATGGAGGCGGCCTTTGCCGCGGCCAAGGATGCTTTCCAGATCTCTCTGGGCCTGACCGGCGTGATGAGCTTGTGGTTGGGCATCATGAAGGTGGGCGAGAAGGCGGGGTTCCTGCACCTGCTCAATCGCCTGCTCGCGCCGCTGTTCCGCCGCCTGTTTCCGGAAGTGCCGCCCGGCCATCCCGCGCTTGCCGCCATCACCATGAACATGGCGGCCAACATGATGGGCCTGGACAATGCCGCCACGCCGCTCGGGCTGAAGGCCATGAAGGAATTGCAAAGCCTCAATCCCAGCCGCGATACGGCGAGCGACGCGCAGATACTGTTCCTGGTCATCAACACCGCTTCGGTCACGCTGCTGCCCGTCACCATCTTTACCTACCGGGCGCAGATGGGTGCGCACGACCCCACCGATGTGTTCATCCCGCTCATCATCGCCAGCTTTTGCGGCACGCTCGCGGGCTTGCTCGGCGTGAGTTTGTTCCAGCGCATCCGCCTGTGGGACCCCGTCACGCTCGCCTATCTCGCCGGCATGGGCGCGCTGGTGGCGGCGCTGGCGGCCTATTTCCTGCAACTGCCCGCGGCGGCGATGCAGCACCAGTCCGCACTGCTGAGCAATTTCATTCTGTTTTCAGTCATCGTCGCCTTCCTCGCGGGCGCCTGGTGGCGGCGCGTGAATGCCTACGAGGCCTTCATCGAGGGCGCCAAGGAGGGATTTCAAACGGCTGTCACCATCATCCCTTATCTTGTCGCCATGCTGGTGGCCATCGCGGTGTTTCGCGCCAGCGGGGCGCTGGATGACCTGGCGCAGGGGGTGAAGAGCGTGGTCGCCGCCCTGGGCTGGGACACCCGTTTCGTCGATGCCCTGCCCGTGGCCCTCATGAAGCCGTTCTCGGGGAGCGGGGCGCGCGCCATGATGATAGACACCATGCGCGTGTACGGCGCGGACAGCTTTGCCGGCCGACTGGCATCGGTGCTGCAGGGCAGCACCGAGACGACGTTCTACGTGCTGGCCGTGTATTTCGGCGCCGCGGGCATCCGGCGCACCCGCCATGCCCTGGCCTGCGGCCTGATCGCCGATGCCGGCGGGCTGGTGGCGGCGATCGTCGTGAGTTATTGGTTTTTCGGCGCAGGCGGCTGATGCACTGCGGGCGCCGCGGAGTGTGGGCAGCGTGCTAATCTCTTTGGCAGTACAGGAATCCATCAGGCTGATGACCGAATACAGCACCGTGGCAGCGGTGGATCTGGGCTCCAACAGCTTCAAACTGCAAGTGGCCCGGGTAGTGGAGAACCAGCTTTACTCCCTCGATGCCCTCAAGGAGCCCGTGCGCTTGGCGGCAGGACTGGATCGAAAAAAAAACCTGACGCCGGAATCGCGCCAGGCGGCCCTGGATTGTCTCAAGCGCTTCGGCGACCGCCTACGCGGCCTGCCGCGCGGCGCCGTGCGCTGCGTGGGCACCAGCGCGCTGCGCCAGGCCAAGAACAGCCAAGTGTTCCTGGAAGAGGCGGAGGCGGCGCTCGGTTTTCCCATCGAGGTGATCGCCGGGCGCGAAGAGGCGCGCCTGATCTATCTGGGCGTGGTGCACAGCCTGCCGAAATTCACCGGCCGCCGCCTCGTCGTGGACATCGGCGGCGGCTCGACCGAATGCATCGCCGGCCAGGGCATGGCGGCGCAACTCATGGAGAGCCTCAACATGGGCTGCGTCAATTTCAGTCAGCGTTTTTTTGCCGACGGCCGGCTCGACAAAATGGCCTTCGACCTGGCCGTGCTGGCGGCGCGCAATGAGGCCTCGGCAGTGGCCATGGATTTCCACGGGCGCTGGGAGGAGGCCATAGGCTCCAGCGGCACGGCGCGCGCCATTGCGCGAAATCCT
>JAJZSR010000030.1 GCA_021849595.1 Pseudomonadota bacterium
TTCCGATCTCACCAAGCCTTGCGGGCCGATGACGCCGCGGCTGATTTGCACGATGCGGCCCCGGTAGAAGAATCCGGCCAAGCCGGTGGCGCGAACGACTGTGGACAGGGTGTAGTGCTCCTTGTCCACCGCCCATTCCAGCACTTGTTGGCCGCTCAACGGGCCGTAGCGGATGTGGTAAATGATTTGCAGGCGCGCAGGCACGGCATTCAGGGTCGGCGCGGGCGGCTGTGTTTTTGCGCTCTCCGTCGGGGCGCCGGGTTGGGCAGGCTTTACTTCGGGCGGTGGCAGCGGGGTGGTTGCAGGCGCGGCTGCTGCGGGCTTCGCTTCGCCGACGTGTGCCGGCGGTTTTTTCTTGGGGGCTGAAGGCGTTATCTTCGTTGCCCGCGGGGTGGGTTTGGAAGCGGCGGGGGGCGGCGTGGCTGGCGCAAGCTTTTCCAGGCGTGCCTGCAAGATTGGGGGTTCCGCCGGCGGCGCAGGGGCCAGCGTCCAGCGCGGCGCGAACAACGACAGGTGCAGCAGCAGGGACAGGAGCAGCGCCGCGAGCAAGGGCGCATGGCGGCGAAGGAGAGGGCGGCGCTCCCATCGGTGAGGCATCGGATAGCAGGCGGCGCGGTGATCTATTCGGCGGGTTCAGCCCTGGCGCCATGGCAGGCCGGCATTCTTCCAGCCGTCCAGGGTCCGCCGCCCGGTGGCTTTGTCGATGCTGCCCTCGAAGCCGCCGAACACGTTGTAGCACTGCGGAAAGCCGTTTTGCTGCGCGGCCAGAGCGGCATGGGCGGAGCGGTGGCCGCTGCGGCATATGAATAGCAGCAGTGCTTCGTGGCTTACCTGCTGATTCAATTGCGCGAGGAAATAATGATTCGCAGGCCAGCCGGGGTAGCTTTGCCACTCTACGTGCAAGGCGCCGGGAATGCTGCCGACGAGCTCCAGTTCAGCGTGCGAGCGTACGTCGATCAAACGCCCCCCGGGCGCGAGGGCAAGAATTTCCGCCGCTTCCAGCGGGTGGAGCTGGCCGCGGTAACCGAGTTGGGCCTCACGTCCGCGCTTGTCGGCCAAGTCCAGCAGTTCGGTCAAACGTCCCATGCGCAGTTCCCGTCGCGGCGGCGGATGACTTCAATATACATCAGGCGCCGGCGCGACGGACAGGGCCGGGGAAGGTCACGCGGCAATGAGCTTTTCCACCAGCGCGATGACTTCGGGGTGATCGAAGTCGCGCCCGCCCACGGCGCGATAGGCGATGCGCCCCTGTTTGTCGATGAGGAAGCTCGTCGGCAGTCCCGGTACACCGAAAGCCTTGGCAACTGCGCTCTTGCGATCAAGCAGCAGCGGGAAGGTGGGCGCGGGGTCGAGTTGCCCGGTGAAGGCAAAGACCGTGTCGAAGTCCTCCTGCTGGTCGCAGGCAAGCACCTGGAAGGGCTGACCCTTCAGCTTCAGATAAAGCCTTTCCATGGAGGGCATTTCGTGCCGGCAGGGCGGGCACCAGGACGCCCAGAAATTCACTAATACCACCTTGCCCCGGTAGTCGGACAGTTTGTGGAGCTTGCCGTCCAAATCCGGCAGGGTGAAGTCGGGGGCCTGTGGGCGCGGCTTGAGCGCGGCCAGTACATGGGTGAGGGGCGGTTCGGGCAAATTGGCGTGCGCCACCCCCGCGGTGAGCAGGCCCAGGGCAAGCCCGCCCAGCGTGGCCAGGGCTTGGCGCCGCTCAGGGCTGGCCGGGTTTGACGGGAAGGTGGGCGGGGGCGCACTGCACCCCTTTGAGAACGGCATGATGGGTTTTGCCATTTTGACTCCAGGAATAATCCAGATCGAAGCGCGTATCGCGCGGCAGTTTCACCGTCGTGAAACCCTGACCCCAATCACCCGGCTGGAAAGTCTGTGCAGCCGGCAGGATGGACCAGCCGAAATCCACGCCATAGCGGTGCCATATCTTCAGCCACTGGGTTTTCGTGCGCAGCTTGTGGCGCACGCCGTCGGCGGTCACGGCGCGCCAGTCCGCGACGTCGTAGCTCAAGGGCGCATCGGAGAGATTGCGCGCCACGGTGCCGAACACGCAATAGCTCGCCATCTGCGCCACCAGGGCGGGCGGGAAGCCCTTGTTGTCGTACACCGCCCGGACGTTGTCCGGCATGAGCTGCAACAGTTGCAGGCTGAAGGGGGTGTTCTGCGATTGCCAGTTGGACAGGCCGACGGCATTGGTGCTTTTCAGGGTGCCCGCTGCGGCGGGGCCGGCGACGAGGCAAACGAGCAGGGCTGTGGGTAGGAAGGGTTTCATGCCCCTCATGGTAACGCGGTGAGCGCGGCTGCAAAGAGGATTAAAATACCACCGCTATACCAGGAGCCGCCATGGCCGACCCCCTTCTGCACAAAGGTGCGGCAAAGACCGCACGCATCCCCATCAAGATCGCTCCCAAGGAGCGCCTGCGCCTGCCGCCCTGGATCCGGGTGAAATCGCCGAGCCCCGAAGTGGTGAAGATGAAGGCGCTCCTAAGAGCGCAGAAACTGCACACCGTATGTGAAGAAGCGGCCTGTCCCAATCTGCCGGAATGTTTCGGCCACGGCACCGCGACTTTCATGATCCTGGGCGACCTGTGCACGCGCCGCTGTCCCTTCTGCGACGTCGGTCACGGCAAGCCCGAGCCCCCCGACGCCGGCGAGCCGCGCCATCTGGCGGAGACGGTGCGGGACTTGCAACTCAAGTATGTGGTCATCACCAGCGTGGACCGGGACGATCTGCGCGACGGCGGGGCACAGCACTTCGTCGATTGCATACGCGCAGTGCGCGCCGCCTCTCCGCAGACGCGCATCGAGATACTCACGCCCGACTTTCGCGGCCGCTTCGAGGTCGCGCTGGACATTCTCGGCCAGGCGCTGCCCGACGTCATGAACCACAATCTGGAAACCGTGCCGCGGCTCTATAAGGCTTGCCGCCCGGGGGCCGATTATGCGCATTCCCTGAATCTGCTCAGGGAATTCAAACGCCGCTATCCGGTCACACCGACCAAGTCCGGCCTCATGCTCGGCCTGGGCGAAGACGATGAGGAAATTCTCGCGGTGATGACCGACATGCGCGCCCACGGTATCGATATGCTCACCCTCGGACAATATCTGCAGCCCTCCAAGGCTCATCTTCCCGTGCAGCGCTTCGTCAGTCCGCAGGCGTTTCGCGCCTTCGAGGAAAAGGCCCTCAAAATGGGCTTCAGCCAGGCGGCCTGCGGGCCCATGGTGCGCAGCAGTTACCACGCCGACCGTCAGGCGGCAGGTCTGCTCTGAGGGTTGCACGATGCGGCGCGCACTGTTGCTGCTGGAGCTGGGGCTCTTAGGCGGATGCGCGAGCCAGCCGCAATACATTACGGCCTATCGCTACTTTCCCCCGGCGAGCGAAGCGGGACGCGCCTGCGTGGCGCGCTGTGCCAGCGAGCGCAGCCAGTGTGAACAGGCGTGTACCGTCCGGCAGCGGGCTTGTGTGGCCGCGTTGCAGCCCGAGGTGGACAAGCGCTATCGCGCCGCGGTGGAACGTTACGGCGCCGAATTGCAGGGCTATGCGCGCGCACTGGACCAATATCGCAATGAACTGTGGCTGAATTCGCCGGGTTACTGGTACGGCCCCTGGCCCTATTACGGGTGGTGGGGCTATCCGTGGGGGCCGGCGTCATTTCCTCCGCCGGCGGCTCCGCCGCGGCCCGATCGCCAAGCCCTGGAAAACCAGTTGATCAAGGAGCGCTGCCCGGCTGGCTGCGGCTGCGAGGCGAACTACGACGCCTGCTTTCTGGCCTGCGGCGGCACGCGTGAAATCGAGACGCGTTGCGTGGGCAACTGCCCCAAGCCCTGAAGCTCATGCGGATCGCCACCTGGAACGTGAATTCGCTCAAGGTGCGCCTGCCGCAGGTGCTCGACTGGCTGGTCGCCAATCCGGTGGACGCCCTGTGCCTGCAGGAAACCAAGCTGGAGAATGCCAGCTTCCCTCTGGCTCAGCTCAACGAGGCGGGCTGGCAGGCGGCGTTCGCGGGCCAAAAGACCTACAACGGCGTGGCCATACTCAGCCGGGCCCCGCTCGAAGACGTGCGGACGGAACTCCCCGGCTTTGCCGATGCGCAAAAGCGCGTCATCGCCGGGAGCTTGCAGGGCGTGCGCCTGGTGTGCGTTTATTGCCCCAACGGCCAGAGCCTGGAGTCGGACAAGTACCAGTACAAGCTGGCATGGTTCGATGCCTTGACCGCCTGGCTGCGCGACGAGCTGCCACGCCACCCCCGGCTGGTACTGCTGGGCGATTACAACATTGCCCCGGAGGACCGCGACGTGCACGACCCGGCCGCCTGGCAAGGCGCCGTGCTGGTGTCCGAGCCCGAGCGGGCCAAATTCCGGGCCTTGCGGGAACTGGGCTTGCAAGACGCCTTCCGCCTTTTCGAACAGGAAGAAGGCAGCTACTCTTGGTGGGATTATCGCCAGGGCGCCTTTCGCCGCAATCTGGGCCTGCGCATCGACCATGTCCTGTTGTCCGGCGCGCTCGCGCCCGCCTGCCGTGCCTGCTATATCGACAAGGCGCCGCGCCGCCTGGAGCGCCCGTCCGACCATGCGCCGGTGGTGGCCGAGCTGGAACTGTAAAAACGCTTGACTTGCGCCCGGCCGGCACCATCATGAATTGAGCCCCTTCCCGCGTTTGCCCGATGATCTTCCGCCAATTGTTCGAGCCGGTGTCGTGCACCTACACTTATCTCCTGGGTTGCCAGGAAAGCGGCCAGGCGCTGCTCATCGACCCGGTGGCGGAAACCGCCGAGCGCGACCTGCAGGTGCTCGGACGTCTGGGACTGACGCTCGCCTTTACCCTGGAGACGCACATCCATGCCGATCATGTGACCGGCGCTCTGAGGCTCAAGCATCTGACCGGCAGTAAAATCGGCGCTCCCGAGCTGGACGGCCTGGCCTGCGCGGACATTGCAGTGCAAGAGGGTATGCCCATCAGGCTGGGCAGCATCACTTTGCACCCGCTGCATACGCCCGGCCACACGGCGACGCATCACGCTTATTTCATCGAGGCCGACGGCACGCCGGCCGTTTTTACCGGCGACGCGCTGCTCATCGACGGCTGCGGCCGCACGGACTTCCAGGGGGGCGACAGCCGCGCATTGTTCAGGAGCGTGCGCGACAAGCTCTACGCCCTGCCGGAGACGAGCTATGTGTATCCCGCGCACGATTACAAGGGGCGCACGTTTTCCACCATCGGCGAAGAAAAGCGCGCCAACGCCCGCTTGGCGCTGGCGCAAAGCGAGGAGGTGTTCGTGCGCATCATGGCGGACCTGAAGCTGCCCTATCCGCGCAAGATGGATTTCGCCGTGCCGGCCAACGGCCTGTGCGGCGCCTGCCCGCCCCGGGTACCGGCCGAGTTCGCCGGCGCTTGCGAGCCGCACGACCAGGGCTGAGGCGGCTTGAGGCACGCCATGCAGTTCGAGATCATTCCCGTCACCCCGTTCGAGCAGAATTGCTCGCTTATCTGGGATGGCGAGGGACGGGCTGCCTTCATCGATCCGGGCGGCGAGGCTGATCGGCTGCTGGCGGCGGTCGCCAGACGGCATCTGCACGTGGAGAAGCTCCTGCTCACGCACGGGCATCTCGATCACGTCGGCGCCGCGGCCGAATTGCGGGCTCGCCTGGGCGTTCCCATCATAGGGCCGCAGCGCGAGGATGGCTTCTGGCTCGAATCCTTGCCGGAACAGGCCAGTCTGTTCGGCTTCGACTATGCCCAGCCTTTGGTCCCCGACCGCTGGCTGGAAGACGGAGACACGGTAGAGGTGGGCGAATTGCGCTTCGACGTCCTGCATTGTCCGGGCCATACCCCCGGCCATGTCGTGTTTTACCGGGCGGCGGATGGCATTGCTTTTGTGGGCGATGTGCTGTTTCGCGGCTCCATCGGCCGCAGCGACTTCCCGCGCGGCAACCATAAGCAGCTGCTCGACAGCATCCGCAGCAAGCTCTGGCCGCTCGGTGACGCCACCCGCTTCGTGCCGGGCCATGGGCCCATGTCTACCTTCGGCGCCGAGCGTTTGAGCAATCCGTATGTGCAGGACATGTGATTCAGTCTGACGGCTGTGAGCCTATCCCCTGCCTGCCCAGCCATTCGCGCCACACCGCCAGGCATACGCTCAGGATCACCGGGCCGAGAAAGAGCCCGATCAGGCCGAAGGCCACCAGACCGCCGAGCACGCCGAAAAACACCAGGAGGAAAGGGATGCGGGTGCTGCCGCTGATGACCCAGGGGCGGATCAGGTTGTCCACCCAACTGATCACCAGGGCGCCCCACAGGAACAGCTCCAGGCCGGCGGCTTCCTGCCCGTTGAGAAACAACCAAAGCGACAAGCTGCCCCAGACCAGGGGCGTGCCGAAGGGGATGAGTGCCACGAGCGTAGTGAGCAGAGCCAGGAACAGAGGTCCCTGCAGGCCGGCTGCCCAGTAGCCCAGGCCGGCCAGGGCGCCTTGGGCCACGGCCGTGAGGGCGATGCCGTAGACGACCGCGCGCGTGGTCGCCCCGGCGGCATGCAAATAATCTTCGGCGCGGGACCCAAGAATGCCGACCAGGGCGCCGCGCAATTGGGCGGCGAGTGCGGCGCCGTCCCGGTAAAGAAAAAAAGCCGCGAACAACGTGATGCCCAGCTTTGCGGCATTGCGGCCGATGCCGCCGATGACGCTGCCGGCCAGTTGCATGCCCGATCCCAGGCTGGTGCTGAGAGCCGCCTTGAGTGCTTCGGGGTGCGCCAGGGTATGGCGCAGGGACTGATCCCATTCCGGCCCCACCAGCGGGATGGAGGCGATGAACGCCGGCACTGCCAGGCTGCCGTGCTGCAGCCGGCCCAGCACCAGCGGCAGGGCCAGCGCCAGTTCCCGTTGCAGGATGGCGGCGAACCACAGAAAGGGCAGGGCCAGGCCGGCGCTGAGCAGCAGGGTGGAGGCCAGCGCGGCGGGCGTGGCGCGCCGGCCGCTCAAAGCGAACATGCGCCGGTGCAGGGGCCAGGTGATGTATACCAGTATGGCTGCCCACAGCAGCGGCACCAGAAAGGGTCTGAGCACGACCAGGCCCAGTGCCAGCAATCCGCCGATAATGCCCAGCGCCAAGAGGCGCCTGGCCAGCGATAGCTGGGGCGCCTGGGTCATGATGGGCGGTGATACGCTGGGCGATCGATGGTTTCACCCCGGCGGCAAAAATGCACAATCGACCGCCACCCTGGCGCGTCTTCGGCGGCGGGCATCCAGGTATCTTAGCAGCTTCCCGGAAGCGGGCGCGGCGAAGCAGCAGCCCGCGGGGGCAGGCCTCAAGCGCCGGTGCGCAAGGCGGCGATGCGCTCTTCCAGCGGCGGATGGGTCATGAACAGGCTTTTCAGGCCGCCGTTTTTTCCGCCGTTGATGCCGAAGGCCGCCATTTTTTCCGGCAGATGGGAGGGCTCGTGCATCGCCTGCAGGCGCTCCAGGGCGGCGATCATTTTGGTGCGACCGGCCAGGCGGGCGCCGCCGGCATCGGCGCGGAATTCGCGCTGACGCGAGAACCACATGACGATCAGCGAGGCGAGCACGCCCAGCACCAGTTCGGCGATCAGGGTGGTGACGAAAAAGGCCGGCCCCGTACTCTCCTCGTTCTTGAACACGACGCGGTCTATGGTGTGGCCGATGACGCGGGCGAAGAAAATCACGAAGGTGTTCACCACGCCCTGGATGAGCGCCAGGGTCACCATGTCGCCGTTGGCGACGTGGCTTATCTCGTGGCCCAGTACGGCCTCCGCCTCGTCCTCGCTCATATTGCGCAGCAGGCCCGTGGATACGGCAACCAGGGCGCTGTTGCGGGTCGCGCCGGTGGCGAAGGCGTTGATTTCCGGGGCGTCGTAAATGGCCACCTGGGGCATGCCGATGCCGGCAGCCTTGGCTTGGCGCGCCACGGTCTGCAGCAGCCAACGCTCGGCCTCGTTGCCGGGCGTCTCGATGACCCGGGCGCCGACCGCCATTTTGGCGGTCCATTTGGAAATGAGCAGGGAAATGAAAGAGCCGCCGAAGCCCATCAGCGCCGCGAACACGAGCAGGGCATTGAAATTGATGCCCTGCTGGGTGAGATAGGGCTCCACACCAAGGATGCGCATGGTGATCGACAGCACCAGGACGATGGCGAGGTTGGTCAGCAGGTAAAGCAGGATGCGCTTCATCAAATTACTTAAAAAGTAATTAAATAAGCACTAATTATATCGACGAATCGATGTATATAAAATAAAAATCGCTTTGCGCGGCGAAGGGATGCGCGCCGCCGGGGCGAGGGGGTGGACGGCTACAGCAGGATGATGTCGTACTGCTCCTGCGTGTAGCTGGTTTCGACCTGCAGGGAAATGGGGCGGCCGATGAAGTCCGACAACTGGGCCAGGCTTTGCGATTGTTCGTCCAGGAACAGGTCCACCACGGCCTGGGCGGCCAGGATGCGGAATTCGCGCGCCGAGAACTGGCGCGCTTCGCGCACGATCTCCCGCAGGATTTCATAGCAGGCGGTCTGCGCCGTCTTGATCTGGCCGCGTCCCTGGCAGGTGGGACAGGGCTCGCACAGTACGTGCGCCAGGGATTCGCGCGTGCGCTTGCGGGTCATTTCCACCAGCCCCAGGGGCGAGAAGCCGCTGACGCTGGAGCGCGTGGGGTCGCGGGCGAGCGCCTTCTTCAGCTCGGCGAGCACCAGGTCGCGGTGCTCGTGGCTGTGCATGTCGATGAAATCGATGATGATGATGCCCCCCAGATTGCGTAGGCGCAGTTGGCGGGCGATGGCCTGGGCGGCTTCCAGGTTGGTCTTGAAGATGGTGTCGTCGAAATTGCGCGCGCCGACGAAGCCGCCGGTGTTGACGTCTATGGTGGTCAGGGCCTCGGTCTGGTCGATGATGAGATAGCCGCCGGATTTGAGGTCGACGCGCCGCGCCAGGGCGCGCTCGATCTCGTCGTCGATGGCGTGCAGGTCGAACAATGGGCGCTCGGCGCCGTAGTGCTGCAGGCGGCTGCCGATGCCGTCAGCGTAGAGCAGCGCGAACTCCTGCATCTTCTGGAAGGTTTCCCTCGAATCCGCCAGGATGCGGGCCGTTTCCGGATTGACGAAGTCGCGCAACACGCGCAGCGCCAGGGTCAGGTCCTGGTACAGCGGCGCCGGCGCCCCGCCCAGCGCGGCGCGTTCGCGGATGCTTTGCCACAGCTTGCGCAAATAGGCCACGTCGGCGGCCAGGTCGGCTTCGCCTGCGGTTTCTGCCATGGTGCGCACGATGAAGCCACCTTCGATGTCCTTGGGCAGCAGGCTGGCGAGCTTCTGGCGCAACTGCTCGCGCTCTTCCTCGCCCTCGATCTTTTGCGAAATGCCGATGTGGGATTCCTGCGGCAGATAGACCAGATAACGCCCTGCCAGGCTGATCTGGGTGGTGAGGCGCGCGCCCTTGGTGCCGATGGGATCCTTCACCACCTGCACCACGAGCGACTGGCCCTCATGCAACAGGCGTTCGATGGGTTTGTCCGCGCCGGCGCTGCTGCGCTCCATCCAGATGTCGCCGACGTGCAGGAAGGCGGCGCGCTCCAGGCCGATGTCGATGAAGGCCGATTGCATGCCCGGCAGCACGCGTGCCACCCGGCCTAGATAGATGTTGCTCACCAACCCCAGGCTGGAGGCGCGCTCCACGTGCAGTTCCTGCACGGCGCCCAGGTAGAGTACCGCCACCCGTGTCTCCTGGGGGGTGACGTTGACCAGTATTTCTTCGCTCAATTGGGGTTTGCCCGTGTCTTGGTTCAGGCGCAGTGTAGCGCATCCACCGGCGCGCACCCGCCGTAGTCAGGACGAAAAGCCGAACAACCGGAGCAGCTCCGCGGTTTCGTACAGGGGCAGACCCATGATGCCGCTGTAGCTGCCCTCTATGCGTTGCACGAAGCGTCCGGCGCGTCCCTGTATGGCGTAGGCGCCGGCCTTGTCGAGCGCCTCGCCGCTGGCCAGATAGGCGCCGATGTCGGCGGCGCTCAAGGGGGCAAAGATCACTTTGCTGGACGACAGGCGAAACTCCAGGCGTTCGTTGAACATGACCGCAACCGCGGTGTGCACCCAGTGATCGCGGCCGGACAGCCGGCCCAGAATCTCTTCCGCCTGCCGCCGGCTCGCCGGCTTGCCCAGGATGATGCCGTCCAGTTCCACGTCGGTGTCCGCGCCCAGCACCGGCTGGCGCGGCAGACCGCGCTCCTGTACGCGCTTCCAGCCGCAACGGGCTTTTTCCTTGGCCATACGCTCGACAAAGGCGCTGGCGGTTTCCTCCGGCAAAGGGATTTCCTCGACATCGGCGCGTCCGGGCGCGGCGCGCAGCGGCAGCATGTCGAAGTTGACGTTGAGCTGCTTGAGCAGCTCCCGCCGGCGGGGCGACTGGGAGGCAAGGTACAGGCGCAGGGGCAGGTGGCTCATGGGGGGCCTTCAATCTCGATGGTAAGGATGATGCAACAACAAGCTCAACGCGCGATAGAGTTGTTCCGCCAGCAATACCCGCGCCAGGCCATGCGGCAAAGTCAGGCGCGACAGAGCGATCTGCTCGGCGGCGCGTGCCTTCACGGCCTGATCCAGCCCGTCCGCACCGCCGATCAAAAAAACCGTGTCCGTGCCGGACTCGCGCCAGCGCGCCAGGCGCTCGGCCAATTCCCGCGTACCGATCTGCGTGCCCCGTTCATCCAGCGCGATCACCGTTTCGCGCGTCCCCAGCGCGGCAAGCACGCGTTCGCCCTCCCGCTTCACGAGGCCGGCCGGGTCCTGGCCGGGGGTGCGTTTTTCGGCGCGGATTTCCGTGAGCTGCAAAGGCAGTTCCGGCGGAAAGCGGCGCGCATATTCCGCATACCCTGCATTTACCCAGTCCGGCAGACGGTTGCCCACGGCGACGATGCGCAGTTTCATCGCGCGATTGTAAAGGAGCCTCGGGCCATTTTGGGGATGGGCTGCGCCGATCTTCGACGCGGCTTACAATGCCCGCCATCGTTCCCCCGTAAAGGAAAGCGCGTGGCCACCACTCCTCTCGACAAGCTCATCACCCTGTTCGATACCGGTCTGCGCACGGTGTTTGCCCCGGCCGTGGCGGCGCGGCCCAATCCCGCCGCGTCAGAGTCGGAGGCGGCGCTGACGTCGGCGCAGAAAAAGGATGTTGCCGGCCTCATGCGCATCAATCATGTGGGGGAGATCTGCGCTCAGGCGCTCTACGAGGGACAGGCTTTGACTGCCCGCAATGTCGAGGTGAAGGCCGCGCTGGAGCAGGCGGCGCGCGAGGAGACGGATCATCTGGCGTGGTGCGAGAGCCGCATCAACGAACTGGGCGGGCGCAAAAGCCTGCTTAATCCATTCTGGTATGGCGGCGCCTTCACTTTGGGCGCAGCCGCCGGCGTTCTCGGAGATCGATGGAATCTCGGTTTTCTGGCCGAAACCGAGCGCCAGGTGGAGGCCCACCTGGACGAGCACATCGAGCGCCTGCCCGCGGAAGACGCGCGCAGCCGGGCGATACTCGCACAAATGAAGGAAGACGAAGCGCGTCATGCGCAGACGGCGCTGGACCACGGCGGCGCGGCCTTGCCCGCGCCGGTCAAGGCGGCCATGAAGCTGGCCGCCCAGGCCATGAAGCGCACGGCCTATTGGGTGTGACGAGATCCCTCGCCCAGCCCTCCCCGGAAGCGGGGGGACGCGGTATCGCCGCGCGACGTTCATGCCATAGGCGGCGCAAATAAAAACGGCGGGGCATGGCCCCGCCGTTGGTTTGGGAGCGCGGAGGCTTATTCCACGTGTTCCCCGTGCAGGCTGATGTCCAGACCCTCGCGCTCTTCCTCTTCGGTCACGCGCAGGCCCATGACCATGTCCAGCACCTTGAGGATGATGAACGAGACCACGGCGTCGTAGACGAAGGTCACCAGCACGCCCTTGGCCTGGATCAGGAGCTGGGCGCTGTTGCCCTCCAGCACACCGGCGGTGCCGCCGATGGCCTTCACCGCGAACACGCCGGTGAGCAGCGCGCCGACGATGCCGCCGATGGCATGCACGCCGAAGGCATCGAGCGAGTCGTCATAGCCCAGCATGTTCTTGAGCGAAGTGGCCGCCCAGAAGCAGATCACGCCGGCGGCGATGCCGATGGCCAGCGCTCCGCCGGGGCCGACGAAGCCGGAGGCCGGGGTGATGGCCACCAGGCCGGCGACGGCGCCGGAGCAGATGCCCAGCACGCTGGGTTTGCCCTTGACCAGCCATTCCGCGAACATCCAGGCCAGAGCCGCGGCGGCGGTGGCGATTTGCGTCGCAGCCATGGCCATGCCGGCGCGGTCGCTGGCGGCGACGGCGGAGCCGGCGTTGAAGCCGAACCAGCCCACCCACAAGAGCGATGCACCGATGACGGTCAGCACCAGGTTGTGCGGCGGCATGGGTTCCTTGCCGTAGCCCACGCGCTTGCCCAGCACCAGGGCGGCCATCAGCCCGGCCACGCCGGCATTGATGTGCACCACGGTACCGCCGGCGTAGTCCAGCACGCCGTCGCCGCCCAGCCAGCCGCCGGGGCCCCACACCATGTGGGCGATGGGCGCGTACACCAGCAGCAGCCACAGGCCCATGAACCAGAGCATGGCGGAGAATTTCATGCGATCCGCGAAGGCGCCGGCGATGAGGGCAGGAGTGATGATGGCGAAGGTCATCTGGAAGGTCATGTAGACCGATTCCGGTATGGTCGGTGCCAGGCCGTTGGCCGCATCCAGCCCCATGCCATCGAGGAATACCCGTGACAGACCGCCGATGAAGCCATTGCCGCTGGTGAAGGCCAGGCTATAGCCGGCGATCATCCACAGGATGGTCACTAGGCAGGTGATGGCGAAGCTCTGCATCACCGTGGCCAGCACGTTCTTCTTGCGCACCATGCCGCCGTAGAACAGCGCCAAGCCGGGGATGGTCATCATCAGCACCAGGGCGGTGGAAGTGAGCATCCAGGCGGTGTCGCCCGAGTTGATGAAGGCCGAGGGCGACGGTGCCGCGGCAGGGGCGGCCGGCGCAGCGGCGGGGGCTGCGGCTGGCGCTGCGGGCGCGCTCGATACGCTGGTCGCGCTGGCGTCCGGTGCCGCGCTGGTGGCTGCCGGCGCGGCCGGGGTGGCCGTGGCGTCGTCGGCCAGGACGGCGGGTGCCGCCAAGGCCAGACCCAGCGCCAGGCTGATACTTGCGAGAAAACGTTTCATTTTATGGCTCCCTACTGCGTTACAGGGCATCGGGCCCGGTTTCGCCCGTGCGAATCCGAACCACCTGCTCCAAATCGGCCACGAAGATCTTGCCGTCACCGATCTTGCCGGTGTGCGCGGCCTTCTCGATGGCTTCGATGACCTGGTCCAACATATCGGCCTTGATGGCCACCTCCAGCTTCACCTTGGGCAGAAAGTCCACCACGTATTCCGCGCCGCGGTACAGCTCGGTGTGGCCCTTCTGCCGGCCGAAGCCTTTCACTTCCGTCACCGTCAGGCCCGTAACGCCGATGGCGGACAATGCCTCCCGCACCTCGTCGAGCTTGAACGGCTTGATGATTGCCGTAATGAACTTCATGGCTACTCCTTAGCTAAGTAAACGGGCCCGAAGGCCCGGGGAGTCTCAGAACTTGTAGATGGCTTCCAGGGCGACCGAGGTCTGGTCCTTGCTCGTGGTGCTGTAGCCGAACAACGGTTGGTCGGAGCTGTCGCGACGTACTTCGCCGCGCAGGATCACATGGGCAGTGGGCGTATAGTTCACTGCGAGCGTGCCTTCCTTGACAGTGTTGCTGGTCCCGCCGTTTACATAGTAGGGGCTTGTGCCAGCACCAATTCCATAAGCCAGGCCGTATTCGTCCTTCACGTATTCGCCGCGCACCGTGGCCGACCATTCCGGCGTGAAGGCATAAGTGGCGTAAGCAGCGATGCCCTTGGCGGTAGCGCTGTTGGAGCCCGTGAAGTTGTCCAGCTTCTTGTAGTCGCCGTTGATGACGAAGGTCAGCGCATCGGTAGCGTTGATGGTGGCGACTACGTCGTACAGCGTCAGACGACCCTTGCCGCCCGCGCCGCCAGTTGCCGCGTCACCCGTATAGATGGCGCCGGCCAGGGAGAACATTTTGGACGGGCTGATGGAAGCGCCGAGTTCGATGGTCTTGCCCACGGTTTTGCTTTCGGCGCCGTTGTTGTAGCTCGGCGCACTGGTGTAGTTCCAGCCATTGTTCAAGCCGACCGTCACGCTGCCCATGCCGCCGGTGTAAACGGCGCGCACCCCGGTGTGAGACAAGGGCTCCAAGCCATAAAACAGCAGAGAACGAGACACCGTGGTATCAGTCGTCGGGTTCACGGTTTCCGCCCCGGCCAGGGTGGCGAACTTGCCGGCCATCACCGTGAAGGGGCCGCCCGCGTATTGTGCGTAGGCCTGGTAGACATCAAGAGGGGTGTTCGTCGGCGCGGTACTGCTCCCGGGATACGCGTTAGCCGTGTTTGGGAATTCCGAATTGCGCAGCACTTTCCCGTCAGAGCCCGCGATCAGGTTCACCAAGGCGCCGAAGCCGGAGGAGGGTAGATAGGACGCGGTGATGGCCGCCTGGTTCAGCACGAAGCTGTTCTTGCGGTAGTCGAACTGGCGCGTGGGCTCGTTGCCCCCGCTGGGGCCGGACTCATTAAAGTAGGTGTAAGTGGCATCCACATACCCCGTCAGCGTAATGCCAGAGGCATTCAGCACATCGGCGAGGGTGGGGGCGGCGGGCTTGGCCGTGTCGGCAAAAGCGGGGGTGGCGGTCAGCAGGCCTCCCAGCACACCGGCGGACAAAAGAGCGTGGGTGATTCTTCGCATAGTGTTCTCCTGGCACAAAAAATTTTGAAATTAGGCAAGGGCCACCGGCGTGTGACCGGGGTGCGGGAGTTTCAGCACAGAACATGCCAGCTTGATTTCGTCAAATAATTCATGGTGTTGTGAATTTTTTTGGCGGGCGCTACAAAATCGGTGCACTTTTTTGGTGCTTAAGGCCGGGGAAAACCCAAAGTTGGCGCACTATCGCGGAGCGCCTGCCCGAGGCTTGCCGATGCCGGGCCGGAATGCTTACGCCCTTTGCTAAACTGGAGGCGTTTTCCTGGAGCGACTGCATGAAACCCAATCCCAAAATCCTCGAAGACCTGGCCGGAAAACTGGGGGATATCTTCCGCAATTCCCCGGCGCATGACCTGGAGCGCAACCTCCGCGCCGGGCTGACTTCCATGCTGGGCAAGCTCGACCTGGTGACGCGCGAGGAATTCGACGTGCAGGCCGAAGTGCTGGCGCGCACCCGCGAGAAACTCACCCGACTGGAGGCGCGCGTCGCTGTCCTGGAGGCGCGCCTGAGCACCCCGCCGGCGCAGGACTGAGCCGTGGCGGTGGCGCTCGTCGCCAGCCGCGCGCTGGCCGGCATGGAGGCGCCGGAGGTGCGCGTGGAAGCGCACCTGGCCGGGGGGTTGCCGGCGTTTTCCCTGGTCGGCCTGCCCGACACCGAAGTCAAGGAGGCGCGCGACCGCGTGCGCGCGGCGTTGCAGAATTCGCGCTTTGAGTTCCCTGCGCGGCGCATCACGGTCAATCTCGCTCCGGCCGACCTGCCCAAGGAATCCGGGCGCTTCGATCTGCCCATTGCGCTGGCAATTCTGGCGGCGTCCGGGCAGCTTCCGGCCAAGGCCCTGGCGGAGTATGAGTTTGCCGGCGAACTGGGCCTGACCGGCGAGCTGCGCCCCATACGCGGCAGCCTGGCCATGGCGCTGGCTGCGCGGCAGGCAGGGAAAACCCTGGTGCTGCCGCAGTCCTCGGCGCGGGAGGCGGCGCTGGTGCGGGACGCGGCCGTACTGGCTGCCGGCCATCTTCTGGAGGTGTGCGCCCACCTCATGGGCCGGGAAACTTTGCCGGTGCCGGCACGGGAGGCTTCGCCGGCCACGCCGGACTACCCGGATTTCGCCCATATCAAAGGCCAGGCGGCTGCCCGGCGTGCGCTTGAAGTCGCGGCCGCAGGGGCGCATTCGGTGCTCATGAGCGGCCCGCCGGGCACAGGCAAGTCGCTGATGGCCGCGGCATTTCCGGGCATTTTGCCGTCGATGGAGGAAGCCGAGGCGCTGGAGTCGGCCACCGTGCAGTCCTTGAACGGCGGCTTCGATCCTGCGGCCTGGGGGCGCCGGCCGTTCCGTGCCCCGCACCACACCGCCTCGGCGGTCGCACTCGTGGGCGGTGGCGGACACCCGCGGCCGGGCGAGATTTCGCTGGCGCATTGCGGCGTGCTGTTTCTCGACGAGCTGCCCGAATATCCGCGCGCCGTGCTGGAGGTGCTGCGCGAGCCGCTGGAGAGCGGGCGCATACACATCTCGCGCGCGGCGCGGCAGGCCGAGTTTCCGGCGCGGTTCCAACTGGTGGCGGCGATGAACCCTTGCCCCTGCGGTTATCTGGGACATTACAACGGCCGCTGCCGCTGCACGCCCGACCAGGTGGCGCGCTATCGGGCGCGTTTGTCCGGGCCGCTGATCGACCGCATAGACATGCACATCGAGGTGCCGGCATTGCCCGAAGCCGAACTCATGACGCCCGGCACGGGCGAGCCGAGTGCCGCCATGCGCACCCGCGTCGGCGCTGCGCGGGAGCGCCAACTCGCGCGCCAGGGCCGGGCCAACGCCCTGCTGGACCATGCCGGCGTGGAGCGCCATTGCCGCGCCGACACGGCTGGCGAAGCGCTTTTGAAGCAGGCCATCGCCCGCCTGGGGTTGTCGGCGCGTGCCTACCATCGCGTCCTGAAGGTGGCGCGCACGCTGGCCGATCTCGCCGACCAGCAGGCGATAGGGGCAGCCCAGGTGGCGGAAGCGATCCAGTACCGCCGCCTTGCCGGCTGACGCCGCCCTTGAAAAGGCACGGCAGCGCCTATACCTATCCCAACGGTTTCAACACCCTTCGACATCAACATGCCAGACAAGGAAACGCTAGGCTTCCAGGCCGAGGTGAAGCAACTGCTGCACCTCATGATTCATTCCCTCTACAGCAACAAGGAGATTTTCCTCCGTGAGCTGATTTCCAATGCCTCGGATGCCTGCGACAAGCTGCGCTTCGAGGCGCTGCACAACAGCGCCCTGTATGAAAACGACGCTGACCTGAAAATCCGCGTGCGCTACGACGCGGCGGCACGCACTCTGACCATATCTGACAATGGCATAGGCATGAGCCGCGAAGAGGCCGTAGCCCATCTGGGAACCATCGCCAAGTCCGGCACCAAGGAGTTCTTTTCCAGTCTCACCGGCGACGCGCGGAAGGACGCCCACCTCATCGGCCAGTTCGGCGTGGGCTTCTACTCCAGCTTCATCGTCGCCGACCGCGTCACCGTCCTCAGCCGCCGCGCCGGCTTGGAGCCGAGCCAGGGGGTGAAATGGGAGTCCGCAGGCGAGGGCGACTACAGCGTGGAAATGGTCGATAAGCCCGCTCGCGGCACGGAAGTAACCCTGCATCTGCGCGAAGGCGACGATGAGTTCCTCTCCGGCTGGAAGCTCAAGGAACTCATCCGCAAATATTCCGACCACATCACGCTTCCCATCCTCATGCCCAAGGAAGAATGGGACCAGGACAAGAACGCCATGGTCGTGCGCGATGAGGAGGAAACCGTCAACCAGGCGAGCGCCCTGTGGGCGCGCCCCAAGGCGGAACTTTCCGATGATGAATACAAGACCTTCTACAAGCATGTGGCGCACGATTTCGACGAACCCCTGGCCTGGGTGCACGCCAAGGTCGAGGGCCGCCAGGAATACAACCTGCTGCTGTATGTGCCGGCGCACGCGCCTTTCGATCTGTGGGACCGGCAGGCGCGCCATGGGGTGAAACTCTATGTCAAGCGCGTCTTCATCATGGACGATGCGGAAAAGCTCATGCCCCTTTATCTGCGCTTTGTGCGCGGCGTGGTGGATTCCGCCGACCTGCCCTTGAACGTGTCGCGGGAGATATTGCAGGAAAGCCGCGATATCGAAGCCATCCGCGGCGGCTGCGTGAAGAAGGTGCTGGGCCTGCTGGAAGACCTGGCGCAGAACGACAAGGAAAAATACGTCGCCTTCTGGGAGGAATTCGGCCCTGTGCTGAAGGAGGGGGTGGGCGAAGACCCCGCCAACCGCGACCGCGTGGCAGGGCTGCTGCGCTTCGCTTCGACGCAAGGGGACACGCCGGAGGCCTCGGTATCCCTGGTGGATTACGTGGCGCGCATGAAGGAAGGCCAGGAGCATATCTATTACGTCACGGCGGAAAGCTTCAATGCCGCCAGGAACAGCCCGCACCTGGAAATCTTCCGCAAAAAGGGCATCGAGGTCCTGCTGTTGTCGGAGCGTGTGGACGAATGGGTGGTGTCTCACCTGCCGGAGTTTTCCGGCAAGAAACTCCAGTCCGTGGCCAAGGGCGCTCTCGATCTGGACAGGCTGACAGACGAAGCGGAGAAGCAGGAGCAGGAAAAGGCGCAGGATGAGTACAAGGCGCTGACGGAGCGTGTCAAGTCGGCGCTGGGCGAGAGTGTCAAAGACGTGCGCGTGACCTTGCGCCTGACGGACTCCCCTGCCTGCCTGGTCGCGGACGAGCACGATCTGGGCGGCAACATGCAGCGCATCCTCAAGTCCTTCGGCCAGAAGGCCCCGGATTTCAAGCCCATCCTGGAGATCAATCCGCACCATGCGATCGTTGGCAGGCTCAAGGAAGACGCCGCGAATTTCGATGATTGGGCCACCCTGCTTTACGAGCAGGCTCTGCTGGCCGAGGGCGGTCAGCTCGACGACCCGGCCGGGTTCGTCAAGCGCATGAATCGCTTGATGCTGCAGGCGGCCTGAGGGGGTCTCTCAGCGCGCCGCCAAGGCACGCAGCGTGGGCACCGCCAACCCGGCCGCGTCGGCGTGGCGCAGGGCGCGCGCCAGGCGCGCCGGCGCCGAACGCCCCGTGCATAGATGCTGCGGATCGGCGGCAAAGGCCTCCAGCATGCCGGCGATCAGCCGCTCCCGATCATGCGCCCGACCCGTCAGGGCGTCCTGCACATCCATGACGTCGCGTGCCACCTCGCGGGCGAAATCCTCGTGCTTGTCCCAGAGTTCGCCTACCGTCCCGCCGGTGGCGAGGCCGGCAAGATTGGTGGTGAGGATGTAGACGTTCTTGCGCACCAGTTCGTATAGCAGTTCGTCGCCGGGCGCGACCACGCGCGCCGGCAGGTCGATGCCCTGCAGTGCTGTCGCCAGCAAGGCAGCCTGAGGGCCCGCGATGGGCGAGGCGATGAGCGGCTTGGCATCTATGCCTTTTTTCTTCTCGAACCAGACCGAGACCACTGTGGGGTCGGCCATGCCGTGGGTCTGCCAGTCGCGCGGCAGCAGTTCGTTCTGTATCAGCCCGACCCGGGATTGCCATGTGCCCGGCAAGGCGGCCAGCACATCGCGGAGGTTCGCCTCGCCCACCGCCACCAGCACCAGGGCAGGCGCAGGATGCCTTGCTGCGATCCCCTCCATGCCGTCGCCGCGATTGACCGGCACGACGGCATGGCCACCGCGCAGCAGGCCGCCGGCAAACACGCGGCCCAGTTGTCCCAGGCCGACGACGACAACTTCGCTCACTCCACGCCTTTGCTGTGGAGGTATTCGTCGTAAGCGCCCATGTAGATTTCCGGGCCCTGGGGCGTCAGCTCTATGATGCGGGTGGCGAGGCTGCCGACGAACTGGCGGTCGTGCGAGACGAAAATGAGCGTGCCCTTGAACATGTCCAGCGCGAGGTTGAGCGACTCGATGGACTCCATGTCCATGTGGTTGGTGGGCTCGTCCATGATGAGGACGTTGTGGCGGCCGAGCATGAGCTTGCCATAGAGCATGCGGCCTTTCTCGCCACCGGACAGCACGCGCACCGATTTCTTGATGTCGTCGCCGGAGAACAAAAGGCGCCCGAGGATGCCGCGGATGGCCTGGTCGTCGTCGCCGGGCTTGGCCCACAGGCTCATCCAGTCGAACAGATTCATGTCGCTGTCGAATGCGGCGGCATGATCCTGCGCGAAGTAGCCGATGTTCGCGTGCTCGGCCCAGCGCATGACCCCGGTCTCGGGTGCCAGTTCGCCCATCAACAGGCGCATGAGGGTGGTCTTGCCCAGGCCGTTGCCGCCGATGACGGCGAGTTTCTCGCCGGCCTCGATGGCGAAGTTGAGGTTCTTGAATAACGGCGTGCCGGGGTAGGCAAACGCCAGTTTCTCGACCTCCACAGCGCGGCGGTGCAGTTGCTTCTCCTGCTCGAAGCGGATGTAGGGGTTCTGCCGCGAGGAGGGCTTGAATTCCTCGATCTTGATCTTGTCGATTTGCTTGAGACGGCTGGTGGCCTGGCGCGCCTTGGACTTGTTGGCGGAGAAGCGGCGCACGAACTCCTGCAGCTCGGCCACGCGCTCCTTGGCCTTGGCGTTGGCAGAAGCCTGCCGCTCTTTGACCTGGGCCGAAGCGAGCATGTAGTCGTCGTAATTGCCCGGATAGATCTTGAGCGTCTGGTAGTCCAGGTCGGCCATGTGGGTGCAGACCTGGTTGAGGAAATGGCGGTCGTGGGAAATGATGACCATGGTCGCATTGCGCTCATTGATCACGTTTTCCAGCCAGCGGATGGTGTTGATGTCGAGGTTGTTGGTGGGTTCGTCCAGCAGCAGGATGTCGGGGTTGGAGAACAAGGCCTGCGCCAGCAGCACGCGCAGCTTGTAGCCGGGCGCAATGGCGCTCATGGGGCCGCTGTGCTGCTCGGTGGGGATGCCCACCCCGAGCAGTAGTTCCCCGGCGCGCGCCTCGGCATCGTAGCCGCCCAGCTCGCCGAACTTGGCCTCCAGGTCGGCGGCGCGCATATAGTCGTCCTCGGTCGCCTCCGGGTTCATGTAGATGGCGTCCTTTTCGTGCTTCACTGCCCACATCTCGGCATCGCCCTGCATGACGACATCCAGTACGGTCTGGTCTTCGTAGGCGAACTGATCCTGGCGCAGCCAGGACATTTTTTCCCCGGCATCAAGTGAGACATTGCCGGCCGTGGACTCCAGTTGGCCGGCGAGGATTTTCATGAAAGTGGATTTGCCGCAACCGTTGGCGCCGATGAGGCCGTAGCGGTTGCCTTCGCCGAATTTGACGGAAACGTTTTCAAACAGGGGCTTGGCCCCGAACTGCATGGTGATGCCGGCGGCGGTGAGCATGGACAGAAGAAGATAAAAACTAAGCGGGCCGAAATTTTATCATCCGTAAGACAGATGCCTTTTCTGCGCACACTCAGGCAGAATGCCGGGCATGTCCGCCCTGCAAGCCCTAGCCGAATATTTAGGCGTCTTTCCCGCCTACTGGGACATCTGGGGCGGCCATCATGTTGCCGGCGAATCGGCGCTGCGTGCGACCCTAGCGGCCATGGGCCACGATTGCGCCACGGAATCCGAATGCGAGGCGACCCTCGGGGCCCTGCGACAGGCTTCCTGGCGCGAAATGCTGCCGCCCGTCTGGGTGAGGCGCGATTCGGCCCCTTTACTG
>JAJZSR010000185.1 GCA_021849595.1 Pseudomonadota bacterium
GATCTCGACTTGAAGCTGACCAGTTGCAGCGGCCAGTCGGCCTCGGGATAAAGCGTGCGCATCGGGGTGCCGTCGGCGAACGTCGGGCCGGTCCAGGTGGCGCAGCCGGTGAAGCGTTTGCCGGTGATGCTGTTTTTCGTCGCGCCCAGGTTTTCGTTGTAGATCTGCAGGCCCTTGTCGTAGCGGTGGGTCATCCATTCCGGGTTGTCCTCGCTGTAGGTCTCCTTGGCGGGCTGGTAGCGCCCGCCGCGGGCGAGGATGAAGGCCACCTTGCGCACTTCCTCCGGCTTCAGGGTGCGTTCCAGCAGCGGCCGCAGGCGTTCGACGCCGGACAGCAGGATGTCCTCGTCGCTGGCGTCCGCCACCGGTTCCTTGCCGAGCCAGGCAATGTTCGCGCCGCCCCGCAGATACCAGTCTTCCGGCCGCTCCAGCGGGTAGGTGTTGCCGTCCATGTCGGCGATGGCGCCGGGGCCG
The DNA here is from genome assembly GCA_021849595.1 of Pseudomonadota bacterium. Classification (GTDB taxonomy): domain Bacteria; phylum Pseudomonadota; class Gammaproteobacteria; order Burkholderiales; family Thiobacillaceae; genus JAJXXS01. The sequence continues at coordinate 475 of JAJZSR010000185.1, forward strand.
AAGCCGGGCAGCGCCATGGCACGGGCCAGGGCGATGAAGAAGGTCTCCATGCCGATCGCCTGGCCGTCCGCCAGCTTGTCCGCTTTCGGCTCCACCACCGGCCAGCGCGCGGTGCTGGCCTTGGTCGGCACCGCGCCCCAGGCCGAGGCCCAGCCCCAGCTCTCGTACAGCAGCGAATCGGGCACGATGTAGTCGGCGAAGGCGCTGCTTTCGTTGATGAGCGGGTCGATGGCAATAATCAGCGGGATCTTTTTCGGATCCGCCAGATCCTTTTCCACCTGCGCGCGCACGCCGGGGATGCCGTACACCGGGTTGGCGCTCCACAGAAACAGCGCCTTGAGGCCGTAGGGGTAGCCGTTGACGGCGCCGGTCAGCCACTCGGTGGTCAGATTCGGCGCGTTCGGGAACCACGGCGCCTGGGCGGGATAGGCCTTGCCCGCCGCCTTTTTCGCGGCGAACTCGGCGGTTTTCTCGTATGGCGCGTTGCGTCCCAGCGGCAGCCCGGCGGGTTTCTTGACCATGCCGGGAAAGCTTTCCAGGTTGTAGCGCGGACCCGCGCCGGCATCCTTGAAGCCGCCGCCGTTCATGCTCAGCCCGCCTTTCCAGTTCAGGTTGCCGATCAGCGCGTTCAGGGTCACCACGCCATAGGCGTTGTAGAAGCCGTTGCCGGCCATCATGCCGCCGTGGGCGATCGCCGCCGCGCGCTTGCCGTGGCTGGAGAACTCTTTCGCCAGGGCGGCGATGGTCTGCGCCGGGATGCCGCAGGCGGCGGCGTATTCGTCCAGGCTGCTGGCGAACGCCTGTTCGCGCAGCAGTTGCAGCGAGGATTTGACCTTGAGCGGCTGGCCGCCGACCTCGATCGCGCTGTCCACGAACAGCGGTGCCGGACCGGCGGCCTGGTCGTGAAACACGGTGCGGCCCTCGGCATCGAGCACCACGAAGGGATCGTTTTCCTTGTAGCGTTCTTCCTCAGGCAAGGTCAGCCCCAGGTCGGAGCCGCGCAGGAAGCGGCCCTGACGCGGATGGCCGGGTTCCGTGACGACCAGGTGAGTGGCGTTGCTCCAGGACGGTTCTCCGGCCGCTTTTGCCGTTGCCAGGTTGGGGTGGGAGAGATATTTCGCGTCGTAGCCGCCGTTCTCGAACAGCCAGCGCATCATGCCCATCACCAGTGCGCCGTCGGTGCCGGGCTTGATCGGAATCCAGTTTCCGCGCTCGCCGACAGCCAGGTTGCTGGCGTTGGTGAGCACCGGGTCGACTACCACGTAGTTCAGCTTGCCTTCGGTGCGCGCCTTGGCCAGTAGCGCGCCCTGGCGTTTGAACGGATTGCCCGCATTGGCGGGCGCGGTGCCGATGAAAAGCGCGAATTCCGTGTTGGCGAAATCCGGCTTGCCGTGAGGCATTTTTTTCATGTCGCCGAACAGCGCGCCGGAGCCGGAACGGTAGGCGCCGCCGCAGTAGGAGCCGTGGCCGACGAAGTTCAGCGTGCCGTAGGCCTGTTGCATGAAGCGCTTGCCGAAGGCCAGACGGCCTTCGTTGACGCTGGTGATGAGGGCCACCTGATTGACTTTCGGCCCCAGTTCTGGGCGCTGCGGGTCGATCGGGGTGGTCAGGTCGCGCAGGGCCTTCAGGCCTTCGACCGGCCCTTCGCCGAACAGGTCGCCGCCTTCGGTCAGTTCCCGGATCAACTGTTCGAACGGAATCGGTTCCCATTGCCCCGAATTGCGCGGGCCGACCCGCTTCATCGGGCGCAGTACCCGGAACGGCGAGTCCATCTGTTCGAGCACCGCGTTGCCGCGACCGCAGGCGGTGGAGCGCCCCGCCAGGCCCTTGTCCTGGAAGCCGGAAATGGCGACAAAGCTGTCGCGGATCGACGCCTTCATCGGCAGGTGCGGATCGGTGGAGAGCGGGCTGTAGGGATTGCCGGCGACGCGCAGTACCTTGCCGCTGGCGCGGTCGATGCGCACCCGCACGCCGCACATCGTGGTGCAGCCAAGGCACATGGTGTAACTCACCTGCTGCGCCGGGTTCACCTTCAGCGTCCCGGTTGCCGGATCGATGTTGAACTCGGGTTCCAGCGAGGCGCCATGGTACTGGTTTTTAGGCGGATCACGGTCAAGCAGCGGACTGAACATGCGCTTGGCGGTGGCGCTGAAGCCGGCGCCGAAGGCGAGCAGGCCACCGGCGGCGAGAATAATTTTGCGACGGGTGTTAGTGGTCATGACATTCTCCTTAGGCCTGGGCGCGGCGCTGGCCGGCCCAGGGCAGTACTGAGATAAGCAGGATCAGGACAGCGATCCACAGGCCGGCGGTGCCGACGATGCCGAGCATGCCTTCGTGGCCCAGCGGCAGGTGGTAGACGTAGTAGCCGGCGCCGGTTTTGGGGATTTCCTGGCCGCCGATGAACACCGTCCAGCGCATCATCCAGGCGCTGTGCAGGGCGATCAGGCCCGCTGCCAGCCGCCATTCCGGATGCCGGACGGCGAGCCAGAGCGTGACCAGCGCGCTGCCGGCGGCCCACACCGCGGTGATTTGCCAGGCAGCCGAGGGCGCCACTTGCGCCAGCGCTTCCGCGTGCCGCGGGGACAGGCCGCTTATCCCGAGCAGCAGCCAGGCGGCGCCCACCGCCAGCACCAGCACCTGGGTCGCCGCCAGCAGGCGCAGCAGCGGCGCCTCCGCCGCCGCGCGGCCGTCGCCGACGAAACGGTCCAGCACCAGCACCAGGCCGATGGCGCCGGCCACCGCGGTGATAAAGAACTGCACCGGCAGGAACGGCGTGTCCCACAGCGGCCGGGCGCTGACCACCATCACCTCCATGCCGGTATAGAGCGCCACCAGGGCGGCGCCGGCCAGGGCCAGCACGGCGGCGATGCGGATCGCGCCCACGCTGTCGTGGCCGCCGTAGGCAAACGCCCGGTAGGCGCCCGCCCAGCGCCCGCCGGCGTCGGCCAGGCGCTTCAGGTCCGGGCGCAGCACCAGCCAGGCGTAGAGCACCAGCCCGCCCAGGTAGAGCGGGATGAAAAAGGCGCCCCAGGCCATCCACGAGCCGAGATTGGGATGCAGGTAGAAATTGAGGAAGCGGCCGGGCTGGTGCAGGTCGGCGAGCAGGGCCACGGGTGCGGTCAGGCCGCAGGCCAGCGCGCCCAGCAGGGCGATGCGGCTGACCCGTTCCCAGGCGGGCCAGCGCAGCACGAACCAGGGCAGAGTGAGCAGAAAGCTGCCGACGGACAGGCCGATCAGGAAAAAATACTGAACGGCCCAGGGCAGCCACGCGACTTCGCGGGACACGTTTACAACTTCAACTATGGATGGGCTCATGATCAACCTCCGTGCGCATTCGGCTGCCACATGGCCGCCTGGCCCTCGACGCGCCCCTGGAAACGGGGATCGAGGCCGATGTAAAAAACGTTGGGGCGGGTGCCGGACTCGGGCTTGAGCACCTTGATGGCATCCGCATTCTTGGCGGCGTCCAGCCTGCGCCGCAATTCGCCTTGGGGATCGTTCAGGTCGCCGAAGATGCGTGCGCCGCCGACGCAGGTTTCGACGCAGGCCGGCAGCAGGCCGGCGTCGACCCGGTGCGCGCAGAAGGTGC
>JAJZSR010000186.1 GCA_021849595.1 Pseudomonadota bacterium
GATCTCCTTGGGCGTCGCGGCTGCCGGTGCATTGCTGGAATACGTGCGCGGCACGCAGGGCGGCCAACTGTCCCACTTGCACCCGCTGCGCGCGGAGCGGAACTCCGCGTATGTGAACATGGACGCGGCCACGCGCCGCAACCTGGAAATCAGCGAAACCTTGAGCGGTGCCCCGGCGCCGACGCTCCTGTCCGTGCTAGACAACACCTGCACCGGCATGGGCGCGCGCCTGCTGCGCCAATGGCTGCACCACCCGCTGCGCGACCAAGCCGAGTTGACCTTGCGCACGGCCGCCATCCGCCGCATCGCCGAAGACCATCTGTATGAGCCCCTGGCCCGGCTCTTGCGCGGACTGGCGGACATGGAGCGCATCTGCGCGCGCATCGCCCTGGGCAATGCGCGCCCGCGCGATCTGTCGGGGCTGCGCGACAGCCTCGGACGCCTGCCCGGCATCGCGGCCCACTTGCCGGGCGACGAGCCGCGCCTGGCGACATTGCATGCGGCGCTGTCCTGCCCTCCCCGGCTGGAGGAGTTGCTTGCGCGCGCCCTGCTGCCGGAACCTTCCGTCCTGCTGCGGGAGGGAGGGGTGATTGCCGACGGCTACGATGCAGAGCTGGACGAGCTGCGCGCCCTGACGCGCGATGCGGGCAGCTTCCTGCTCGATCTGGAGACGCGCGAGCGCACCCGCACGGGCATCCCCAGCCTGAAGGTGGAATACAACAAAGTGCATGGCTTCTACATAGAAGTCACCCACGCTCATGCCGAAAAAATCCCCGCCGATTATCGCCGGCGCCAGACGTTGAAGAGTGCCGAGCGCTATATCACGCCGGAATTGAAAGCCTTCGAGGACAAGGCCCTATCGGCGCAGGAACGGGCCCTGGCGCGGGAAAAGCTGCTGTTCGAGGCGCTGCTGCAGGAAATCGCGCCCCAGGTGGGCGGGCTGCTCGCCTGCGCGGCGGCCCTGGCGGAGCTGGACGTGCTGGCCGGCCAGGCGGAGCGCCTCGCCAGCCTGCCCCTGTGCCTGCCGGAATTCGGCGCGGACGCCGGGCTGGAGATTCAGCGCGGGCGTCATCCGGTGGTTGCCGAGCAAGTGGAAAATTTCATCGCCAACGATCTCAACCTCCACGCCGGCCGCGCCATGCTGCTCATCACCGGACCCAACATGGGCGGCAAGTCGACCTATATGCGCCAGGCGGCACTGCTTGCGCTCATGGCCTGTTGCGGCCTGCCGCTGCCCGCCCAAGCCATCCGCGTGGGCCCGCTGGATCAGATCTTCACGCGCATCGGCGCCTCCGACGACCTGGCGGGCGGGCGCTCGACCTTCATGGTGGAAATGACCGAAGCGGCGCGCATCCTGCACCACGCCACTCCGCATAGCCTGGTGCTGCTGGACGAGATCGGACGCGGCACCTCAACCTTCGACGGCCTGGCGCTGGCCTGGGCGATCGCGCGCCACTTGCTGAGCCGTAACCGCTGCCTGACGCTGTTCGCCACTCACTACTTCGAACTCACCCAATTGGCCCAGGAGTTTCCTCAGTTGAGCAACGTCCATCTGGATGCTGCGGAACATGGCGAAGCGCTGGTGTTTCTCCACGCCGTGGAAGACGGCCCCGCGTCGCAGAGCTACGGCATCCAGGTTGCGCGCCTGGCGGGCGTGCCCGCGCCGGTGATCCAGGCCGCGCGCCGGCGCCTGCGCGAGCTGGAAGACAGCCGCTATCAGCCCGGCCCTCAGGGTGATTTGTTCGCCGCTGCGCCGCCGGCCGCCCCGCCCCACCCGCTCGTCGAACAACTGTGCGCACTCGATCCGGACACCATGACCCCGCGCGAAGCGCTGGACTTCCTTTACGTGTTGAAAAAACGTGCGGAGCAAATGCCGTGAAGACCTTGTACGTTGATGCCGAGGCGCTGGAACTGGATTTCAATGCCTCGCTCGCTCTGGCCCAGGACATGGCGCGCCACCTCCTGGGTGAGGACACCATGCTGCTGTCCTGGTATGACCGCGAACGCGACTACGAGTCCCCGGCGGGTGTGAGCGAATGCCATGAAAACTGCCCCACCAAAGGCTACTGGGACTACGCCGAGAACCGCGGCGCGCGGCTGGCCATCGATATCGGCCGCGGCAGATATGTGTTCTGCTTTCTTTGAGGCCGGTCAGAGTTTGTGAAGAAATCGTAGCGAGCGGCCCGAGAGCAAGGCGAACGGAGCGCAGCGACGAGACATATCAAATGGATAGGCGAGGAGCGAGCACCGTTCAACGCAGCTATCGGGGCGCGCAGTAGATTCTTTCACAAGCTCTCAGCCGTGGCCGTGCCAGAGGTATTTGTAAATAAAACCTGGAAAGGCGAACACCAGGAACAACGATGCCGTCACGGCGTAAAACTCCCAGTGCTGTGGCGCCACCTCGCCAAGGTTTTTTTGCAGCAGATAGGCCACGGCGCCCACCACGAAATACAGCACCACCAGCTCCAACAGGCGCCAGGCAAAGGCCTTGCGGCCGCTCGCGGGGGCCAAGACAAAAAATATCCTTTCGGCGAAAAAGGGCAGATTGGCCGCCAGTAAGGCGACAAGCAGGAGGATCCAGGGGCTGGCGGCAGGTGTCACAATGAGGCTTTCAGGGCGTAAAGACAAAGATTCATGAGAGGGGCGGGCAATATGCCCAGTAGCAGTAAGGCCAAACCGTTGACCGACAACACCAGGCGCATGTCGGCCCCGGCCGAGATCTCCGCGCCCTGCTCCGGATTGTCGAAGTACATCAGTTTGACCACACGCAAATAATAATAGGCACCAATGAGGGAGAACATCACCGCCGTCACGGCGATCCACACATAGCCCTGGTTTACCACGGCCTCGAGCACCGCCAGCTTGGCGTAAAAGCCCACCGTCGGCGGTATGCCTGCCATGGAAAACATGGTCACCAGCATGAGGAAGGCCAGCCATGGGCTGCGCGCGTTAAGGCCCTTGAAGTCCTCCAGCCGGTCGCTTTCGAAACCGGCCCGGGACAGCAGGAGGATCATGCCGAAGGCCGCCAGGCTCATGATCAGATAAGCGATGGCGTAGAACAGCGCGGCGCCATAACCGGTGCGATCCGCCGCCAAAACACCCAGCAGCATGAAGCCCATGTGCGCGATGGTCGAATAGGCCAGCATGCGCTTGAGGTTGGTCTGGGCGATGGCAGTGATGTTGCCGATGGCCATCGACAGGATGGCCAGGACGATGAGCATCTGCTGCCAGTCGATGAACAGCGGCTCCAGACCCCAGACCAGCACGCGCAAAGCGAAGGCCAGGGCGGCGAGCTTGGGTGCAGAGCCAAGGAAGAGCGTCACGGCGGTGGGCGCGCCCTCATAAACATCGGGCACCCACATGTGGAAAGGCACCACGCCGAGCTTGAAGGCCATGCCCGCCACCAGGAAGACCAGGCCGAACACCAGCGGCAAGCTGGGGAACGCTGCCGTCTGCAGCAGGCTGCGCATCTGGCCGAGGTAAAGCGTGCCGGTCACACCATAGATCATGGACATGCCGTATAGGAGCATGCCGGATGCGATCGCCCCGAGCACGAAGTATTTCATAGCCGCCTCGCTCGCCACCGCCGAATCGCGCTGCAGCGCCACCATGGCGTAGAGCGAGAGGGACATCAGTTCCAGTCCCAGATAAAGCATGAGAAAGTGATACGCGGAAATCATCACCATCATGCCCAGCAGGGAGAACAGCGCCAGCACGAAAAATTCGCCACGGTAGAGATTGCGCTCCTTCAGATAATCGCGCGCATAAGTCAGCGTCACCGCGACGGCGATATAAAGCACCAGCTTGCTCACCGCGGCCAGCGGATCCTCGATGAACATGCCGTATAGCGCGGTTGCCGGGGCGGCTCCCAGGTGCGGCAGCGTCAGCCAGGTGCAGCCCGCAAGGGTCGCCAAGGTGAGCAGGTAGCTGACATAGCGGTTGGCGGCCGAGAGTACCGTATCGACCAGCAGGATGATGCCGGCCATCGCGAGCAGGAAAAGCTCCGGCAACAGCGGCTGCAAGTCGGCATAAGCGAGAGGCGGTAAGGGGGG
>JAJZSR010000187.1 GCA_021849595.1 Pseudomonadota bacterium
CGAAGGCGGCCGGTAATGAATCCGAGCATAGCAGCCCGGCGGCCTGGGCGGCGTGGTGGGCGGTGCTGCGTATTGTCTGGGCGGGTTAAGCGGGTTGTTGCGGGACACTTCCGCTGGCCGGCTGCAGACCCACAAGCTTCGACCTGATTTCGCTGAATGCCAGATAGTTCGACCGGGTGATCCTCATCCTGACGGACCGTCTTGTCCGCTGGGGCTGTTACTTGACGATGGGCAAGTGCTTGATACGAATCTTTCCATCGAGGACGGTGACCATTGCCCCCAGAGCCAGCGCGTTACCCGCAACGGCGAAAACCTGCTCCGTCAGCGAGGCAATCCGATCCGCCTTGAGGCCTTCCATGCGTATCCGTAAAACCGAAGGCCCTTGCGCCCCCGATACCAAGCAAGGCATGAAAATCGGCGTCCAGTGTAACGACGACGCGCGCCCTCCTGACGAGCCACTTCGATGATGGCGACATCTTCAGCCTGGGACATGCCGCGTTCGCTTACGTGCTGCACGTCCCAGCCAATCTCCCGCAACAGACCCGCCGCCGTGCGCGGCAAACCCCGGTCAAGCAAGACCGCGATCATGCTGCTTCGAGTTTGATTACGCTGTCATCCAGGTTGCACGCCGCGAAATCCAGCGCCTGGCGAACATCCTCCGCATCGAGTTCGGGGTACTCTCGAAACAGCTCATCCCGGTCCGGATACAAGGCCACGGCCTCGACAACGCGTTTGACGGTGAGGCGCATGCCACGAATGCAGGCTTGCCCGTTCACTATCGCGGGGTTGATGGTGATGCGATCAAAGCGATTCATTTTTAAGCCCTTTCTCGGTGATCCATTGCATCATTTTACGCAACACCCCGCGTCCATAAGCTTGTTTCGAATTACGGCGGAGGGCGCGCAAGGACGCCATGAGTATACCCACTGATACCCTGCCTGACGTAGCTCAGGGCTTGACCTCGACCTGAATGGGATGCGATGGGTAGATCGATAAGATGGGGCCGACAGGCTGCAATAACGCTCCTTGCAGCCGTTCATGTGCGTGGATTTTCTTCAACTGTGCATGACGGCTTTTGGCTGACGGAACAACTCAAGATTGCCCCTGCGGCTGACCGGCAAGTTTGACGAACGATTACCCGTCAATGCCTCTTCGGCCCAACTCCCGGCTATTGTTCCTTTGTGTGCCGAACCGGTTTCTCCGCTGCCGGTCAGGCAGCCATTCCGGCCTGGACGCTGCCAGCTTCATCTGACAAACAGCGGGTAAAATTCGCGCATTGCATTCCCGTTTTCTCCATGTCCCTGCCTTCCTTTACCGAAGCCGACGTCCTGCGCTGGTTTGGCGCGCGCGAACTGGCCAAGGCGAAAGCCTATGTTCGCGCCGTCACCCGCCTGCGTGCCGAGCCGCCTGTGCTGTCCGCATTTGTGCTGGGCAGCGCACCCAGGCCCTATCAGGTCAAAGTCCGTTTCAGCACCAACCTCGCCGGCCATATCGTGATATCGCCGCATTGCACCTGCCCGGTGCAATGGCATTGCAAACACACCGCGGCAACGCTGCTGGCCTGGCTGCAACAAAACAAGCCGCCGACCAGAATCAACCCCGATGTGCTGACCTGGCTGGAGGATTTTCGTCGCACGCTGACCGGGGCCAGTCCGGCGAAACCCGCCAAAACCCCGCCCCGGCGCGATACGCTGCTGTATTGCCTGACGCCGCGTGCGGATGGCAGCCTGCGTGTGACCTTCTTCAAGGCGCGGCTGGACGATCACGGGCGGCCGTTGAAGCTGGACGACTGGAATAACGTCGAGCGCGCCATCACCAACCCGCCGTCGTTTGTGTCGGAAGACGACCTGACCATCCTGCCGCTGCTGTGGGGGCAACGCGACCGCCATGCCTTTATCGACAGTTTTCCGCTGGCGGGCGACAAGGGCGAGATCGTGCTGCAACGGATGCTGGCAAGCGGCCGGCTGTTTTATGCGGGCGAGGCGTTGCAGCCGCTCGCCGCCGCGCCCGCGCGCCCGGCCATCCTGCAATGGCCGGCCGACGGCAATCAGCGTATCCGCGCCGAACTGGTCGCGACGCCGCCGGCCGATCGGGTGCTGACGCTCAGGCAAGCCTGGTATGTCGATGGCGCGCGCGGCGAGCTGGGGCTGCTCGAGGTGCCGTATTCACCGGCGCAGCTCGCCCGTCTGTCTGCGCTGCCGCCGTTGTCCGCGCTGGATGTGCCGCTGGTGGCGGGTGCGCTGGCCGAGCTTGCGCCCGAGCTGCCGCGCCCGCAGACGACGGCCAGCCTGCGCGTGATCGACGCCGCGCCGCAGCCCAGGCTGACGCTGGGCACGCTGGCGAGCTATGGCATGAACCGCTATCGCGACTACGGCCACAGCTATTTCACGGTGCTGTTCGATTTCGCCACGCTGCAATTTCAATACGACACGTTCAGCTTCATGGCGGACGATCCCACGGAGTTTGTCACCACGCCCGCCGGCGAGGCGGTGCGGGTCAGGCGCGACAGCGTGCGCGAAGCCGCCTGCATCAAGCAGCTCGATACCCTGGGTTTCAAACCGGTGCCGCCGCAGGCCTTGGACAAAACCCCCAAGCACCTGTTCGGGCTGGCCAGCGAATCGGCCTGGCCGGGGTTTGTCGCGAGCGGTTTGGCCGCCCTGCGCGCCGACGGCTGGGCCATCGACGTGCCGCGCACCTTCCGCCATTACGTGCTGCAGGTCGATGCCTGGGAGGCGGACTTTGAGGACGAGGGCAACGGCTGGCTGTCGCTCGACCTCGGCGTGGTGCTGGAAGGCCAGCGCCTGCCGCTGGCGCCGCTGCTGTACGACCTGTTTCAGCACGATGCGCGCTGGCTGGATGCAGCCAGGCTGAAGCGCATTCGCGATGCCGAACTCATCACGCTGCACACGCCGGAGGGCGTGCGTTTCATCGCACCGGCGGGGCGTTTGAAACCGCTGGCGCACACCCTCATCGACCTGTTCGACGCGCGCCCGCAAGGCGCAATCAAAGTGTCGCGCCTGGACGCGCCGCGCCTGGCCGATCTGGCCGACAGCCCGCAATGGAACAATACCGGCGGCGACGCGGTGATCCGGTTCGCCCGCCAGTTGCAGCATCGGGGCGGCATCAAGGCGGTCAAGCCGCCCAGGGGATTGGGACTGGCTTTGCGCCCCTACCAGCGCGAAGGCCTGGCCTGGCTGCAATACCTGCGCGAGCAGAATCTGGCGGGCATCCTGGCCGACGACATGGGGCTGGGCAAAACCGCACAGACGCTGGCGCACCTGCTGCTGGAAAAACAGGCCGGGCGGCTGGATCGCCCGGCGCTGGTGGTGTTGCCCACCTCGCTGATTTTCAACTGGAAGCGCGAGGCCGAACGCTTCGCGCCCGCCTTGAAGGTGCTGTCGCTGCACGGCAAGGACCGGGCCGAGCGCTTCGGCGAAATCCCGCAACACGACATTGCGCTCACCACCTATCCGCTGCTGTGGCGCGACCACGACACGCTGGGCAAAATCGACTGGCACCTGCTGATTCTGGACGAAGCGCAAACGGTGAAAAATGCCGGCAGCCGCGCCGCCAGGATCGTGCGCGACATCCGTGCCCGGCATCGCCTATGCCTCACCGGCACGCCGCTGGAAAACCACCTGGGCGAACTGTGGGCGCAGTTCGATTTTCTGCTGCCGGGCTTTCTGGGCGACAGCAAGCAGTTCAGCCGCGCCTTCCGCACCCCGATCGAAAAACACGGCGACGCGATCCGGGCCGGGATACTGTCCAGGCGCATCGCGCCGTTCATTTTGCGCCGGCGCAAGGAAGACGTGGCGAAGGAGTTGCCGCCCAAGACCATCATCGTGCGCACCGCCGAAATCGTCGGCGGCCAGCGCGACTTGTACGAAACCGTGCGCAGCGCGATGGACGCCAAGGTACTGGAAGCCATCGCGCAAAAAGGCTTCGCCCGCAGCCAGATCGTGATTCTGGATGCGCTGCTGAAGCTGCGCCAGGTGTGCTGCGACCCGCGCCTGCTCAAAAGCGCGGGCGCGCAGAAGGTCAAGG
>JAJZSR010000188.1 GCA_021849595.1 Pseudomonadota bacterium
CGACCTGGGGCAGATGCTGGCCTTGGTCGACGCGCTGGACCGCCTGAGCCTCGAACAAAAGCGGCCCGTCACCGTGCCGCTGCTGAAAACGCTGCTGCCGGATCAGGCCTGACCGGCCTGCTTCTTGGCCTGCTCCTCGGCGATTTCCTTGTGCACCTGGGCCATGTCCAGGCTCATCACCTGCTCGATCAATTGATCCAGTGCCGAGGCCGGCAGCGAGCCCGCCTGGGAGAAAAGGATGACTTGCTCGCGGAACACCATGAGGGTGGGGATGGAGCGGATGTTGAAGGCGGCGGCCAGGCCCTGCTCCTCTTCGGTGTTCACCTTGGCGAAGACGATGCCGGGATGCTTTTCCGAGGCAGCTTCGTATATCGGCGCAAAAGCGCGGCAGGGGCCGCACCAAGGCGCCCAGAAATCGACGATGACAACATCATTGCCGGTGACGGTGGCTTCAAAATTGTCCTGTTTGAGTTCGACAGTAGCCATTGTTACTCCGCAGGAATAAGAAATAAAAACGGCGCGAAATCGCTTTCGCGCCGCACAATCGCCACCCTATCACGGGGACGCTGCCGCGCCAAGGGCGCGGTTCTTGGTATTGAGGAGTTTTCCCGGTGAGCCCGACCGCGGTTTCTCCCCCCTGCCCGGACCGAAGCCGGCCCGGCCGCAAACCTATTTGACGAAGGCCTCGCGCATGCGCCCGCTGCTTGGCGCTGCCGTCTGGCGGCTGTAGTTCTGGCTCTTGCGCAGATTGCTGCGTACTTCCGCGCGGTTGACCGTGAGAATCAGCTCGGTGGCAACCTTGCGCGCCTGATGCGGCGTCAGCCTAAGCTCGCAAGGCTCGCCCTCGATCCGCAGCACCAGCCGGTCATTGCCGTCGGCGCCCTCTTCCAGGGTTATGGCTAGTTTCAGTTCGGCATCCAGTTCCATGTTCATTCCTTGTCGCCTCATTCCTTGTTGAGCAGCCTTCGTGCCGTTGCCGCAGCTCCCGGAAGGTTCAGATAAACCCGCAGTTAATCAGAAACTTATTGCACGTTTGTGGAACGACGCGGGAATCTGACCAGGGCCCGCGGCGGCGAAATTTCGCCGCAGGCGAGGGAAATTCCGACACCGGAGGCGCGCGCTATTGGAATTGTTCTTGGCGGACCTTATCTAAGGCTTAGTTTTGCAATTCTTGGGAACGACTCCGATGGCTCTATCCCTGCGCTCCCCCGCCGTAGCCGGGAGCTTCTACCCCGCCGATGCCGCGACCCTGGAAAACACCGTACAGGACTTGCTGCGCTCGGCGGACGCGCCCGGCACGGCGGATTGGCCTAAGGCGCTCATCGCCCCACACGCGGGCTATGTCTATTCCGGCCCCATCGCTGCCAGTGCCTACGCACACCTGGCGCCCGCGCGAGGCAAGATCAGCCGTGTAGTGCTGTTGGGCCCTGCCCATCGCGTCTATGTGCGGGGGCTGGCCTTGCCCGGCGCCGACGCCTTCGCAACGCCCTTGGGCGATATCGCCCTTGATCGGCAAGCGCTTGCCCGGCTCGCTGCTTTGCCCCAGGTAAGCACCTTGCCGGCGGCGCACGCGCTGGAGCACGCGCTGGAAGTCCAACTGCCCTTCCTGCAGGCCATGCTGGGGGAGTTTGCGCTCGTTCCGCTGGTCGTCGGAGCGGCACGGCCTGAGGAGGTCGCCGAAGCGCTGGACTTGCTATGGGGCGGCGAAGAAACCCTAGTCGTCGTCAGTAGCGACCTGTCCCATTATCTGGGCTATGACGAGGCACAACGCATCGACCGCGCCACGGCCCAGGCCATCCTGGAATTAAGCGCCGAACTGCATCCCGAGCAGGCCTGCGGCAGCGCACCCCTCAACGGCCTGCTGCTGGCCGCCAAGCGCCGGGGGCTGGCCTCGCAACTGCTCGACTTGCGCAATTCGGCCGACACGGCAGGCGACCCCGGCCGCGTGGTCGGCTATGGCGCCTTCGCCCTGTTCGAGCAGGCGGCGGGGGGCCTTGGCGACGCCGAGGGCAGGCTGATGCTCGCGCATGCCCGCCATGCCATCGGCGAGCACTTCGGCGCAGCGGGCGAGAGGCCGATCGCGCCGGAATGGCTGAACAGACCTGGCGCAAGCTTCGTCACCCTGAAGAAGCATGGCGAGCTGCGCGGCTGCATCGGCACGCTGGAGGCTTATCGCACGCTGCAGGAAGATCTGCGCAGCAACGCCTTGGCGGCGGCCCTGCGCGACCCGCGCTTTGCGCCCCTCGCGGCCGAGGAACTGGGCGCCCTGCGCATCGAGGTTTCGCTCTTGAGCGCGCCGCAGGCGATGAGTTGCCGCGACGAGGACGACGCGATCCTGCAACTGCGTCCGAGCATCGACGGCATCGTCATGCAATACCGCCAGCACCGCGCCACCTTCCTGCCCCAGGTGTGGGAGGTGTTGTCCCAGCCCGGGGAATTTCTCGCCCAACTCAAGCGCAAGGCCGGATTGCCCCCCGAGTTCTGGGCGGAGGAAATGCAACTGTCCCGTTACACCGTGAGCAAATGGAGTGAAGCATGAGCGTAAGCGATTCGACCTATCCCGGGCGCTGGTGGCACCCCCTGGAAGAGGGTCGCATCCAGTGCGACCTCTGCCCGCGCGATTGCCGCCTGCACGAAGGGCAGCGCGGCGCCTGTTTCGTGCGCAAGATGGAAAACGGGCGCATGGTGCTCGCCACCTACGGACGTTCGTCCGGTTTTTGCATCGACCCCATCGAGAAGAAGCCGCTGAACCATTTCTATCCGGGCTCCTCGGTCCTGTCCTTCGGCACCGCAGGCTGCAACCTGGCCTGCAAGTTCTGCCAGAACTGGGACATCAGCCGCTCCAAGGAAATGGACCGACTCATGGATGCGGCCGGCCCCGAAGACATCGCCCGCGCGGCCCGCGAGACGGGCAGCCGCAGCGTGGCCTTCACTTACAACGATCCGGTGGTATTCGCTGAATATGCCATGGACGTGGCGGACGCCTGCCGCGAGGCCGGCATCAAGACCGTGGCGGTGACCGCAGGCTACATGCACGAAGCGCCGCGCCGCGAGTTCTACGCCAAAATGGACGCCGCCAACGTGGACCTCAAGGCCTTCACCGACGAGTTCTATTTCAAGCTCAGCGGCGCGCATCTCAATCCCGTGCTGGATACGCTCGCCTACCTCAGGCACGACACCCAGGTGTGGTTCGAAATCACCACGCTGCTCATCCCCGGCCACAACGACAGCGACGCGGAAATCGAGGCCATGAGCCGCTGGATCGTCAAAGAACTGGGACAGGACGTGCCCCTGCATTTCACCGCGTTCCACCCGGACTGGAAAATGCGCGACATCCCCCCCACGCCGGCCTCCACTCTGCAGCGCGCGCGCCGCATCGCGCAAGCCGAAGGCATGCACTACGTCTACACCGGCAACGTCCATGACCCGGAGGGCGGGACGACCTATTGCCCGACTTGCAGCAAGCCGCTCATCCGGCGCGACTGGCACCAGATTAAGCGCTATGAGCTGACCCCCCAAGGGAATTGCCCGCATTGCGGCAGCGTAATCGCCGGGCGCTACGCGGACAAGGCGGATAATTTCGGCCGCCGCCGCATCCCCATGCGGTTGCAGGTGGAGGCGGCGCAGGCGTGACGCCCAAGCAGCGTCAGCCCTTGATGCACACCACCGGCCGCAGAAAGGCGACCCGCTTGGCAAGCCCCGCCTGCTCGGTGGCCAGGGCCACCCGCTCGACATCCTTGTAGGCGCCCGGAGCCTCCTCCGCGGCCCCGCGCATGGAGCGGGTACGGATGAGTATGCCGCGCGCGCGCAGTTCGTCGATGAGCTGGCGGCCCTGCCAACGCTTGAGGGCGGCGTTGCGGCTCATGGCGCGGCCGGCGCCGTGGGAGGCGGACGCCCAGGCGGGATTGCCGGGCAGGCCGGCCAGCACGTAGGAGCCGGTGCCCATGCTGCCGCCGATGATGACCGGCTGGCCCGCCTTGCGGTACTTCTCGGGCAGT
>JAJZSR010000189.1 GCA_021849595.1 Pseudomonadota bacterium
AGAGGCGCCACCGTCATCGCCTTCGTAGAAGACCCCGACGGCTACAAAATCGAGTTCATCCAGCAAGGAACCCGCGCCGGCTGACGGTCGACGGCATCCTCTGCACGGCCCGACCCCTACTGCCGGGCGATTTTCTGGTACAGGGCGCGGGCCTGTTCTTCGTCGCCGAAGCTGACGCCACGGTCGAACAGCGTTTTCAATTCCGCGCGGGCATGCGGGATGTCGCCGCTGGCATACAGGGCATAGGCGACGTGCCACTGGATATCGGCCGAGTCGGGTTGTTTCGTCTGGGCCTGCCGCAGATAGGCCAGGCCCTGCGCGGGCTGGCGGTTTTGCACCAAGGCCCAGCCATAGGTATCCAGCACCGAGGCATTGCCCGGCTGGAGTTTGTAGGCGCGTTGGGCATATTGCACGGCCAGGGGTGCGCCGTTTTGCGCCAGGGCCCAGGCGAGGTTGTTGAGGAAGGCGATATTGTCCGGGTTGCGCGCGACCAGCGGTTCATAGGTACGGGCGGCTTCGGCATACTGCCGGTTCTGCAGATAGGCCTGGCCCAGGGCGCCGGCGACCCCTTCGTCGGCGGGATGTGATTTGACCCAGGCCTGCAGCGTGGCGACGCCCCCAGCCCTGTCGCCCGCGGCGGTCTGGGCGCGGTACAGGCGCAAGGCCACGGGGCTGCTGGGCTTGAGTGCTTGCGCTTGCCGGTAGGCGGCAACGGCGGCGGCGTAGTCCTTGCGGGCAAAGGCGATGTCTCCGCTGAGGAAGGCGGCCAAGCCGCGTTCCGTGCCCGGCAAAGCGCCGACTACGGCGCGGGCGTCGTCGTAGCGCTGCATTTTGATGTATTGCTCCACCAGGGCGGCTTGCAGCACCGGGGCATTGCCGCTCAAGGCCGCAGCCTGCCGGAGGTGTTTGAGCGTTTCGCTCTGGTCGCCGTTCGCGTCGTAGGCGCGTGCCACGAGCAGTTGTACCTCAGTCGATTTGGGCAGCAATTCGGCCAGTTTGCGGAATGAATCCAGGCCGTTGGCTTTTTCGCCCGCGGCCAGTTGCGCTTCGCCCAGGAGTTCGAGGGCGGCCGGATTCGAGGGCTGCAGATCGTGAGCCGCGCGCGCATGCACCAGCGCCTCGGCGGTGTTGCCGAGCTTCAGGTAATAAGCGGCCTTGAGCAGGCGCGGCTGGAGCGCGTTGGGATGCGCGGTTGCAGCCTTGTCCAGCCTTCTGAGATATACCGCGTCCTGTTTTTGCGCCAGCGCCAACTGCGCCAGCGCCAGCATGGCCGGCAGGTTCGCGGGGTCGGCCTTGAGCAGGGACTCGTATCGCGCCTGCGCCGCCTGTGGCTGGTTTTGCGCCAAATCCATCTGCGCCAGGTTGGCGGCGGCGGGGAAATATTTCGGATCCTGGGCCAGCGCCTGAAGGTAGCTTTGGCGCGCCGCCGGGTAGTCTTTCTTGCCCAGATAGGCCGACCCCTGCAGGTTCCAGGCCGCGGGATCGCGGGGCTGCTTTTTCAGCCAGGCGGCAACGGCGGCCAGGGCCCGGTCGTACTGCCCGCCCTGCAGGTAGCTTAATGCCAGCAGCATGTCCGGCCGGGTCGTGGTCTTGTCCATCTGAGCGGCGCTTTGCAGATCCGCGAGCCCCGCTTCGTTGCCCGTGCCCAGGCGCGCAAGGCCGAGATCGACCAAGACGCCGGCGTTGTCGGGGGCAAGTTTGCTGGCTTTCTGGAAATAGCCGACGGCCTCCTCGGGCTTGCGGCGCGCCAGGGCGATTTCTCCGGCCAGCGTAAGGACCGCGGGATCCCGGGTGGTTTCCGGATCGAGCGGGGCCAGCGTGCTGCGGGCGTCGTCCACTTCGCCAAGGCGCAACTGCGTGGCCGCCAGCAGGCGGCGCGCAAAAGCATCGTCGGGACGGGCGGCAAGCGCTTTGCCCAGTTGCGTTTCGGCCTGCTGCAGGTTGCCCAGGCGGAATTCCACCGCGCCGGACAGGAGCAGGGCCGGCGGGAAGTCGGGCGTACTTTTCAGCACGGGTGCCAGGGTGTCGCGCGCCTGCTTGACATCGCCTCCCTGGTAATCGATCAAGGCCAGGGTGTAGCGCGCCAGCAGATTGCCGGGGCTGTCCTTGAGCACCTGATCGACCAGGCTGCGGGCCTGTGTCGGCTGGCCTTGCGCCAGCGCCAGCCGGGCCAGCGCCAGCCGGGCGCCGTAATGATGCGGATTGACGGCGAGCACCGCTTCATAGGCCTGCCGGGCGGCCGGCAACTGGCCTTGGGCACGCAACAGGTCCGCCTTCAGCAGCAGGGCGTCGATCATCCTGGGATTACGTGCCAGGGCCTGGTCGATTTGCTGCATGGCCTCGGCCGGCTTGGCCGCCAACAGGAGGGCGCGGGCGCGCGCGACATGGAGTTCGGCGCTATCGGGGTACGCCGCCTGCGCTTGATCCAGCAATTGCGCGGCTTCTATGCTCTTGCCCAATGCCAGATAGGCCTCGGCGCGGGCCGCGGCCGAGGCCGGATAGCCGGCGTCCTGCGGGTCCGGCGCGGGTTCGTCCAGGATGCGCTGGAAATTTCCCGCGCCCAACCAGGCGCGCAGGAGCAGCGGCGTGACCGCCTGCCGGTCGTAGCCCAGGTCGCGCGCGCGCTCCAGCTCCTTGGCTGCCGCGGCGAAGTTCGAGGTGTCGAAATCGATTTTGCCGAGCAGAAAACGTGCCGTGGGATTTTTGGGTTGTTGCTGGAGCAGGTTCTTGAGCTGAATGATGGCGCCGTTGTAATCGCCCCGCTGTTGCATGGCCTGCGCCTGGGCCAGCAGCGCCTGCGGGGTTTCGTGGCGGCCGCAGGCGCCCAGGGTGAGGGCGAGCAGCAGGGCGAGGGCGCGGCGCGGCGGGATCATTTCAGTCCGTAGCGGTTCATGAGGTCGTACAGCGTGGGACGGGACACGCCCAGGAATTCTGCGGTCTGCGCGATGTTGTTCTGGGTGCGCGCCAACGCCCGCACGATGGCGCGCCGTTCCGCCTCCTCACGCACTTGGCGCAGGTTGAAGGGCAGGCTGTCCTGCGCCGCGCTCGGCTCCAGGCCGAGATCCTGGGCAGAAATCATGGGCCCGTCGCTCATGATGACCGCGCGCCGGAGCAGGTTTTCCATTTCCCGCACATTGCCGGGCCAGCTATGGGCCTCCAGGGCATGCAGGGCGTCCGCCGAGAAGCCTTTGATGCTGCGCTTTTCGGCGCGCGCCAGGCGTTCCAGGAAGGCGTGTGCCAGGAGACTGGCGTCGCCCGGGCGCTCGCGCAACGGCGGGATGTCGATGACGATTTCCGACAGGCGGTAATAAAGGTCTTCGCGGAAACGGCCCTCCTGGATCATAGAGCGCAGGTCCTGATGAGTGGCGCAGACCACCCGCACGTCTACCGGAATCTCGGTGCGCCCACCCAGCCGCTCGATGACCCGCTCCTGCAGGAAGCGCAGCAGCTTGGCCTGCAGAGGCAAGGGCAGATCGCCGATTTCATCCAGGAACAGCGTGCCCTCGTGCGCCGTCTCGATTTTCCCCACGGTCTGCTTGGCGGCACCCGTGAAGGCGCCTTTTTCATAGCCGAACAGTTCCGATTCGAGCAGATTCTCCGGGATGGCGGCGCAATTGATGGCGACGAAGCGCTTGGCGGCGCGCGGGCTCAGGGTGTGCAGGGCGCGCGCCAGCACCTCCTTGCCGGTGCCCGATTCGCCCAGGATCAGCACCGTCGCGGCCGAGGGCGCGACTTTCTCCACCGTGCGGCAGACCTTGAGCATGGCCGGGTCGCCGGTGATGAGCCCGTCCAGTGGCGACTGGCCCCGGCTTTGCTGATACAGGCGGTTTTCCGCTTCCAGGGTGTGGACGTGGAAGGCGCGCGCCACCTGCATGGCGAGCACTTCCGGATCGAAGGGCTTCTGGAAGAAGTCATACGCGCCCATGCCGATGGCCTTGAGTGCGTTGCTGCGAT
>JAJZSR010000031.1:0-15324 GCA_021849595.1 Pseudomonadota bacterium
CGGCGGGCTGCATCCCGAAAAAGGTGGCGTCGCGCTGGACGGCGCGGCCATCCGGGTGAACAGCCGCTGCCAGACCAGCCAGCCGCACATCTATGCGGTGGGGGACGTCGTCGGCGGCTACATGCTGGCCCATACCGCGGCCACTCAGGGCCGGGTGGCCGCCGGCAACCTGCTGGGCCATGGTGCCGAATATAACCAGGACGTGGACTGCGGCGTCACCTTCTCGCGGCCCCAGGCCGGCTTCGTCGGCTTGTCCGCGGCGCAGGCCAAGGCCAAGGGTATTGACGCGGTGGAAGTGAAGATCCCCATGAGCATCGACGCCAAGGCCATGATCACCGGCGAAACCGAAGGCCTCATCAAACTGGTGGCCGACAAGGCGACACAGAAGATCATCGGCGTGCACCTGCTGGCCGACCACGTGGACACCCTCATCGGCGCCGGCGTGTTGATGGTTTCGGGCGGCATGACGCTCAAACAAGTGGCGGGCGCGATCTTCCCGCACCCGACTCAGACCGAGCTCTTCGGCGAACTGGCGCGCCGGCTGCTGGCGCGCCTGCGCCGCACCGCCAAGACAGCCGCCTGAGGCGGCCGGCCTGGTAGGCACACCAGGGCCGCGCAGTGGTAGGATGATTAAGCATTGCTTAATCATAGAGGTTGCCATGTCGCTCAAATTCATGCTTGCCCTGCTGGCCACGCTGGCTACCGGTTACGCTTGCGCAGCCAAGCTGCTGCCCATCGAAGTGCCCGCCCTGGAAGGCGCCGGCGGCGAGCAGGAGTTCGGCACCGACGCCGGGCATCCCTACCAGCCCAAGGAGGCGCTCAACAGCCCGCGTGCTCCCGTTTTCGCCATCGATCCCAAAGATCCGGACAGCAAGCCCCTGCCCTATTACCGCATCGCGCCCGACACCTATTTCTTTTTCGGCAACATCGCCGAGGTGGACGGCACCAACCGCGGCTTCAACGGCAATGCCGGCTTCGTGGTCACGCGCAATGGCGTGCTGGTGGTCGATGCCCTGGGCACGCCTTATCTGGGCAAGCGCATGCTCGCTGCCATTCGTGAGGTGACCGACAAGCCGGTCAAATATCTCATCATCACCCATGCCCATCCTGACCACTATTACGGCGCCTCGGCCTTCGCCGAACTGCCCGGCGTCAAGGTCATCAGCCATGCCGGCACGATGGACTACGTGCATTCCTCCACCATCCAGCAGTCGGTCGCCTACCGCAAGGCTTTCCTGCCTGCCGAGATGAAGGACTTCAAAGCCGTGGTGCCCGACATCCTGGTGAGCGGCGGCCATCGCAAGGAACTCACGCTACGGCTTGGGGGCAAGATCTTCCGCATTTATGACGGCGGCCAGCACCACTCTCACGGCGACCTGGTGATGTATCAGCAGCCGGGGAATATCCTTTGGGTGTCGGACCTCGCCTTCAACGGCCGCGTGACCTTCATCGGCGACGGCCATCTGCGCGAAATCACGGCGCGCCAGGACTGGCTGCCGAAAACCTTTCCCCATGCCTGCCTCATGGTGCCCGGCCACGGGGCCCCGCAGACGCCGCCCTTTCCTATGGTGGCGCAGACACGCCGCTATGTGGAACAATTGACGGCAAAGATCAGCGCCTCCCTGCGCCGGGGTGAATCCCTGCAGGATGCAGTCGATCACGCCGACCTTCCGGAGTTCGTCAACGTGCCGCTCTACCGCCTGAACCACCGCAACAACGCCAACTACGTCTATCGCGTGTTGGAAGCTGAGCAGTTCTCACCATGAGCGCGCAGGCGGCGATCCGCGAGGACCTGGTGATGCAGGCGCTCATGGGCCTGCATCGCGCCTGGCCGCTGGAGCGCCGCATTCAACGTGAAGCCTGCGACGCCACGCAGGAAACCTACACGGCGCTGCTGACCCGCTGGGTACAGACGGCCGACGGCCCGCAACCCGTCGGCTTCGACGAGGAAGCGCTGGACGAACTGGCCGCCCTGGACGCCGTTTACCTTACCGCCGATCGCCTGGCCTGCCCACCCTTCTGCCCGGCACAAACCGACATCGTGCTGCATTTCCCCCATGGCACGCTGCACGCCGTCTCGGCCCTGGACGCGCTGGCTCTGCCTCGGCTGTTGGATGCCCCGGCGCGCATCGAGACGCGCTGCCCGATCAGCGACGAAGTGCTGAGCTTCACCGTGACGCGGGATGGCAGTCTGCGTGAAGAAGACCTGGGGGCCGCATCGCTGGCCATGCGCAAGATCGCCGCCGAGGTACGCCGCTATCCTCTGGATCTGGCGCCAGGCATCCGTTTCGTCCATCCCGCCGCCGGAGCGTCCATGAGCCAGGCGCTGACCTTGCTGGAAGGCGCAGCCGTGGCCCATGCGTTCTATGCGTTCCAGCGCAAGCTGCTTGCCGGGTAGAGTCCCCTGAAAACTGCCGCCCCACCCTTTCAGACGCCGACCCCCTATGAGGGCCAGGACCTCGCTTCCGTCATCGAAGCGGCCCAGTTCGCCCATCAGCGCTGGGCCGACGACCTCGTGGCCAATCTGCTCGCCGGGCAGTTGGACCATGTCGACGCATTGGCGGCCGATGCCCATCATCGATGCGCCTTCGGCCAGTGGTATTACAAGGCGGCCCATCCGCCGCAACTCCTGCGCCAGGGCCTGTTCGCGACCCTGGAGAGCCAGCATCGGCAAATGCACGACGCGGCGCGCGCCTTGCTGCAGACCCCGCCGGGCGACAGCCGCGCGCAGGCCTATTTGCAGTTCGCCGAAGCCTCACGCCGCCTCATCCTGAGCCTGCGTCAATTGATCCGCGCGCTGCTGGTGGATCATTTCAGTACCGACCCCTTGACCGGCATCGCCAATCGCCAGCAGATGCAGGCGCAACTGCAGAAAGCGGTATTCCATGCGACCGAAGACGGGCACCCAGCCTGCCTGGCCCTGACGGACATCGACCATTTCAAGCGCGTCAACGACAACCACGGCCACGAGGCCGGCGACGGCGTGCTGCGCGCCTTCGCCGCCCTGCTGCAAAAAAGCCTGCGCGAGAACGACCGCGTGTATCGTTACGGCGGAGAGGAGTTTCTGATTTTCCTCGACCATCTCGACGCCACCCGCGCGGAGGCGGTACTGGAGCGCATGCGCGCGCAGGTCGCCGAAACCGCCATCGACCTGCCCAGCCGGGTTGATACCCTAAGCATCACCGCCTCGTTCGGCGTCGCCCAGGTGGTGGAAGGAGAACCCCTGCGCGCCCTCATCCGGCGCGCCGACGAAGCCCTCTACGACGCCAAAAAAGCCGGCCGCAACCGCGTCCGGGTGTGGGGCGATCCGCCCGAACCGCAGCCCTAGCAGCCGAACCCAGTACCGGTCTATTCCACGCCCACGAAGGCCACCAAGCGATGCTCACCGCCGGGCGGGACGACGACGCTATCAGTAGCCGCGTTGGTAGTTTCCACGCACAGCATGTCACGGTACTCGCCCTCTGCCATGTCGGCGAAGCCCTTTTCCTTCTCGCTCCAGGGATTCCATACCACGCTGGAACGGCTGCCGCTCTTGGCAATGCGAATTTTGCGCCCCAGCGCCGCATCGTCGATGATGCAGTCCGCCTCGGTATCCAGATACACGCGGTCGGTTTCGCCGTTGAACGTCACGGCACCGCGCTGACGGCATTCCTTCATACCCTGCACCTTGTCCAGGTAGGCCGTATCCTCCAGACCCAAAACGCGCGTCTTGCCGATGTCTCCCACGCGAAAATAAGTGTGCAGGCCATCGGTGAGGGTAAAGGGCTCCGCGCCGGTGTTGCGGGTGACGAGTTCCATCTTGAGCGCGGCACCCACGCTGACCACCAGCTCCAGGTCGAAGGCGTGGTTCCACAACGCGCGGGTGGATTCGTCGTTGGTGAAACCCAGGCGCAGAAACACTGTGTCGGCCGGCCCCGGGCCCGTTTGCCGCACCTGCCACAGGCGCGTGCGCACGAAACCGTGCGCGGGCTTGCCGCCCTCGCCGGCGCCGAACCACGGCCAGCATACCGGCACGCCGCCGCGCACGCCCTTGCCGGGCTGGTACACCGCGGCGCGGCTCACCCAGATGACGGGCTGTTGCCCGGCCGGCGCCCATTCCAGCACCTGCGCGCCATTCACGGCGATGCGCGCGCTGGCCTGCGGCAGGGTGATTTCCGCCACCGGCAGGCCCGGCGCGGCATCGACGAAACGCAGCTTGCCGGCGATGCCGTGGGCGTGGTTGAGATGTTGTGCGAGATTTTCCATTGCGCGCTCCATGCGTAAGTGAGGAATGCCGGCATCCATGAATTCGCCGCCGACGGCATGAAACCCCAGTCGGCGATAAAAATCCAGTGCCGCGGTTTGCGCGTTCAGGAACGCCAGCCCATGGCCGCGCGCGTGGCAGGCCGCGAGCACCGCCTGCAGCAATGCCGTGCCTATGCCGCGTCCGCGCCAAGGTTTCAGCACCGCCATGCGGCCGATGTGGCCGTCGGCCAGCAGGCGCGCGCAGCCCACCGGCTCGCCATCGGCCTGCGCGAGAAAATGGCTGGCGCCGGCATCCAGGCCATCCCATTCCAGCGTCTCGGGCACGCCCTGCTCCTGCACGAAAACGCGCCGGCGCAGAGCGCTCAGCGCCTCGGCTGCCTCGTCCCAGGCCACCGTTTGGATACTCAACCCGCTTGTGTCCATGTGCGCCTTCCGCGCCGCCGCAAAAGCGCGTGATGATTACCTGGCGCCGGCCGTTTGTCATCCCCGTACCTTGGTGCCATCATGCGCTATCGTTCCCAGTTCCGCGGATATGCCATGGATGCCGGCAAAGCCTTCATGCAGTCGCTCATCGACGCCCACGACAATCCTTTCGTGGTGATCGACGGCGACTACCGCATCCGCGCCGCCAACCGCGCCTACCGCGAGGCCTACGGCGTGCGCGAGGAGGACATCGTGGGGCGCAAGTGCCACGAGATTTCGCATCATTCCGCCGTCCCTTGCCACGAAAACGGCGAGGACTGCCCGCACCGCCATGTGTTTGGGGAGCGCGCGCCCTACCAGACTCTGCATGTGCATTACGACCGCGACAACCGCTCCGAGCACGTGCGCCTCAGGGGTCTGCCGCTCACCGGCCTGCAAGGCGAGCCGCTGCTTGGGGAATCGATCTTCCCGCTCGGCGCGGCACCGGACCTCGACTGCGACCAGATGCGCATGATCGGCCGCGCCCCAGCCTTCCTCGCAGTCATGGATGCGCTCGGCCGCGCCGCCCGAAGCGACGCCGCGGTGTTGCTGTTCGGCGAATCAGGTACCGGCAAGGAACTCGCGGCGCATTTCATCCATCAGGAGTCGGGCCGGCGCGGCGGGCCGTTCCATACCCTGGATTGCACGGCCCTCCCCGAGGCGCTGTTCGAAAGCGAGTTGTTCGGCCATGAGCGCGGCGCCTTTACTGGCTGCGTCGGGCGCAAGCGCGGCCTGTTCGAGCTGGCTGACCATGGCACCCTCTTCCTCGACGAGATCGGCGAAATCCCCCTGGGCCTCCAGGCCAAGCTGCTGCGCGTACTGGAAACCGGCCAATTCCGCCGTGTGGGCGGCACCGAGACGCTCAGGGCCGACGTGCGCATCGTCAGCGCCACCAACCGCAACCTGGCGCAGATGGCCCACGAAAGCGGCTTCCGCCGTGATCTCTATTACCGCATCTCGGTCATCGACGTGACCCTGCCTCCGCTGCGCGAGCGGCGCGTGGACATTCCCGTCCTGGCCGAAACCCTGCTCGCCCGCCTGCGCGGCCCCAAACCCTGTCGCCTCTCGCCCGAGGCATTGGCCCAGCTCGTCGCCTACGACTATCCCGGCAACATCCGTGAGCTGCGCAATCTGCTCACGCGCGCCGCCGCGCTGTGCAGCGGCGGCACGATACAGCCCGAGCATCTGCAACTGGGCATGCCCGCGCCAAGCCTGCGCACCGGCCGCCGCCTGGGACTGGACGAGAAAACGCACATCGAGAACCTGCTCGCCAGCCATCGGGGCCACCGCCGGCGCGTCGCCGAAGCGCTGGGTATCAGCGAACGCACGCTTTATCGCAAGCTGGCGCGCTATGGGCTGGGGCAGGGGGAATGAAGCCGAGGCAGGGGCGGCATGTAACGCACCGGAGGTGTCCCGGGCCCGCCATTGGGGTTATAGTTGGCCTTGCCCGTATTCGACTGCCGGCCCAGGAGACAGACCATGAAACGATCCGACCCGCCCACGCCCGCCGAACCCGCGGATACCTCGACCATCATCGAACGGCCGGACGGCTTCTACTGGCGCGATGAAGAAACGGGAGAGGAATTCGGCCCCTTCCCCACCTTGGCGGACGCCATTGCCAACCGCGACACCCCCGTCGAGGACACCATCTTCGAGCCGGGCGAAACGGTGGAGGAAGCCGAGCAGGAGTTGGGCATCTCCGAGTGGGTGGACCCGGACACCGGGCAACCGGCCGAGGATACCCTGCACCGCTACAACGACTGACCCAAATCCCTCTGTGTTTGTCCCCCAACTGAGCTTTTCAGGTTGAATGGGCTACTTGCCCCAGCATTCCGCGGCCGTAGCCGTGCCGTTCACCACCCCCTGCGTCCCGACGTTGTTGAGCGTGAAAGATCCGCATTCATCGTTTGCCATGGAACCCATGGGAACTGCGGTCAGCGTAAAGCTCTGCTGGCCGATATTGGCCTGGACCTGATAAACCTGCGTTCCGCTGGCCGGTGCCTGGGTAATGAGCAGACCGCTCGTCGCGTTGCCGCTACTGTCCTGGTCATAGCGATTCGCCGTGGTGAAATTGCGTTCCAGGATGGCCGCGTCCTGCAGCAGCGCAGCCTTGGCCTCCGAGCGGTGGGCACGCTGCACGTAGGCCGTGTAGCTGGCATAGGCAACCGTCGCCAGTATCGCCACCACAGCAACGGTGATCATGAGTTCGATGAGCGTGAAACCCTGCTGTTTCATGGCTATTTCCTTCATTGGATCTGAGTCCAGGAGGCGCGCGGGCTGCCGGCTGGGTTCTTGGTGGTATAGGTTTGGCAGCTGGCCCCGCTGCAGTTGGGCGTACCAGGGGGCGGGTTGCCACCCGGTGGCGTGCCGCCCGGGCCTGAACTGGCATTGGTGAAGGTGCCGTACGAGCTCCCGTTGCTCAACGACACCGGCGTGCTGGAGAAGCCGTTGGGCGTTTGCGCGCCGACAGCCACCGCCGACTGCCCGTTGCCCAGGTTGATGTTGTCGCTGCTGTCGTACTGGCCATCGCCGTTAAAGTCTATGAAGGTATAGCCTGGAGCACCGCCGGTGGTGGCATCCAGCTCCATGAGCCAGCCTGTGCCGCCGCTCACGCAGGTACCGGAAGACGGCGTCATGGTGGCGAACAGGATGCGGCCGCCGCGCAGTAGCGGCGCGCTGATGACTCTTTCTCCCTCCTGCGTCGAAGGCGGCGTGAGTAGATCCATATACCAGCCGTACTTGCTGCCGCTGGTGGGATAGCTCACGGTATTGGTGGTCACCGCGCGCGATTGCACCGTAGAGGAGGCATTCAGCGCTCCCTGGAAAAGGATGGACTGCGGCTGCAAATCGCTGCGCGTGAGGCCGCTCTGCCCCCCGCTGAAGTTGCCCGAGGAAAACGTGCTGCTGTCCAATATCCCGTAAAGCGTTTGCGTCGCCAAGTCGCTGGCGTCGGCGGGATTGAGGTATTCCCCCGTACCGAAAAACACCATGACGGTGCCGCTGGCAATGCTGGGGACCGTCCCCAGGGTGAGGGGCGACGTAATGGGCTGGCGGTTACCCGAGCCGTCCTTGGCGGTAAACATCGGCAGCGGCGTCGTCCCGCTTTTGTAGGCCACGGCCCATTTACTGGACTGCGCATTGCTGACGTCGAATTTCCACACGTTGCCGCACAAGTCGCCGGCATAGATGGCGTCGATGGTGCGGTTGCCGTCGGCGTCCAGCGCCGCGGTCGCCGACAGGCCATCATCCGTGCAGCCGCTGCCGCCGCTGCCGGCATCGAGCTTGATGACGTTGGCCGGGTTGTTCGCTTGGATCAGAAACAGCACCGCGTGCTTGTTGGCGCTGTTGTAGCCATTGTTGACCACGGCGTAGTAGTTGCCGTCGTTGAAACGCGCCACGGTGCCGGGCCCCCAGGTATAGCCCAGATCGTTCGCGTCGCTGAATTCCCACAGCACGCTGCTGGGCGACATGGCGCCGGGGTGGGTGATGTCCAGGGCGAACACAGAGGTACCGCCCGCACCCAGGGTGCCGATCAGCAGGGTATGCCAAGCGCTGCCGTAATAGGCATCGCCGCTGCCGGGCGAGCCGTCGACGAAATACTGGTGGCTGGCGTTGTAGCTGGACTGGGCCAGCGCCGGCAGCTTGGCGTAAAGCGCGCCGGGCACATAGGCGAACTGCTCCGCCCCCGGGCTGGCAGTGGCAGAGGCGCTGATGCCATGCAGCATGCCGTCGTTCGCGCCCACATAAATCATGGGCAGGTTGTTCGCCTTGCCGGCCACGTAGGTGGCGTAGCTCGAACCCTCGGTGCCGGGCAAGGAACCGTAGCCGTAGTCTTCGGTGCTCAGGTACAGCGGGTTGGAATCGACGATGTCGCCCAGAACCACCGAGCGGTTGCGCAGCGTCCCGCCGTTCTTCTGCTCCTGGCTTTGGTCGCCGCTGACATAATTGAGCACCTGCTGGGCGCCGGCGATCTGTGCCGCCGTCAGCGTGCATCCGGCCGCCTGACCGGCCAACTGGCATTGCTCGGCGGCGCTCAGGTTGGCCCATTGCAAGGTTTGCCCGGCGCCGCCATCCCAAGTCAGCAGATTGCGGCCGGCCCAAGCCGGGACCAGCGTTGCCGCATCCCACACGGCCGCGCCCGGGCCGGAGGCCGTTACGGGAATGGCCTGCAAGTGACCGGTCCAATCTATAGTGTTGAAGCTAGCCGCATAGATGTAGGAATTGGCGTTGATGCTGGTGGAGTTGGAGGTCAGGGCGGCGGAGGATCCGGACGCTTGCAGTATGCTGGTGAACACGCTGTTCAGCGCGGTTTGCAATTGCGTCGGGTTGCTTGCCAGATAAGAGTTACCCGTGCCGCCCGCGCTGGCAAGCTGATCCAGCGGGTTGGTGGCGATGCCGCAGGCATTGGTGTAGTTCTGCAGCACCTGCGGCAGCATGGCATAGCCCACCACGTACAGATTGACGCCCGAGTTCTTGAGGTTTTGCGCTGCCGTTACCGCCTGGTTGGTGAGCGAACAGACATCGACTTGCCCATTCGACAGCTTGGGCACCGAACCCGTCGCGGTGACGCTGGGCAGGCCGTTGGTGAGCAGGACAGTGAAGTTCTTGCCACAGGATTGCGGCAAGGTGTAGCTGCTGGAGGGTGCCCCCTGGGACGTCGGCAGCGTGAGCGCGAAGTAATTCCTCGCCGAATTGAGCGTACCCTCGATGGCAGTGAGGCCCGAATTGAGCACGCTGCTTCCAGTGGTGCTGCTGCTGGCGTTGCAGGGCCCCGATGTCGGCGTCGGATTTGGACTGGGCGCGCCGCTGGGCGCCGCCGGCACGTTACAGGTGAGCTTGTTGTTGATCTTGGTCTGCTGGGTCGAATTCAGGGACGCGATGGGCACCTGCAAATAGCCCGGGCCTGGCGAGCCGTTGTTGAACCAGGCCGTGGATACGTAAAGCGACGGCACAAGCGCGCCGAAGTCCAGGGTATTGGTCGCGTAGTCGGTGTCCGTGGGATAGAAACCCCCCTGGTACAGCAGACTGCCGGAATAACCATAAGCCTGCTCCGCGGCTGTGGCACTGCCCGACGAAGGCAAGGGCGATACAATGCCGTCGCTGGTGCCGGTCTTGGTGTAGAAGCAGCGGTATTTGTCCGTACCGGCCGGAATGTTGGTGGTGTTATCGAATTTCGCCGTGTTGGAATAGCAGAAATTGGCCGGATAGACGGACGTGTCGTAGAAGGGCGAGGCCCAGTTGTAATAGATATAGTTGCCGGTATCCACCGGGTTCACAATGCGGTAATTCTTGGTCGTCGCATTCTTGGCTACAAAAGGCGGCGGCGGCGCATAGTTGGCGGGGTTGTAGCTGGCGTCGTACAGCGAGTTGTACATGTAGTAGGAATTGGGCGTGTATTGCTTGAAGGTCATCAAGCCCATGTTGATCTGGCTCAGGTAACCCTGCTCCATTTGCCTGATCGCCGCGCGCGCGATTTCCGACTTGCTGTCCTGGCTGCTGCCGCCAATGGCGGCGCCGATAGGCACGCCGCTGCTCGGATTGCCGTTCTCGTCCATATTCTGCGCATTGGAGAGGATAAACAGCACGTTGGGCGGCGTGTTGGTGCCCAGGTAGAGCGGCACGTTGCTAAGCGTGACTGCACCCGCCTGCATGCCATAAGCCAGCGCGCACAGCGCCAGGCCCAGGCGGAGCGGATGGGGCGCGAGGGTTCTCGGCGTTTTCATGGGGTGCCTCCTGATAAAAGCCGGCGGTTCATTTAGCGTTGGTCTTGGCGCGGCGCTCTGACCGGCACCGACATCTTGGGCCGCTCATTTTCGCGTCGCTCTTTTTGCGCACCGGATTCCTGCCGGTCGGCGCGCGACGTCTCGGCCTGAGCCGCGGCCGCGCCTTCCCCCTGCGGGGCGCGCATCATGGCAAGGGCGGGGGCCGGAGCAAGCGCCACAGCCAGGCAAACGGCGGTTAGGGCTTTCATGCTGAGTTCCTTATGAGCAACGGATGTAGATTTCCTGCAGGACGACTGCGGCATTGGTCGTCCCACCCACGCCCCGCGCGGTGATGCGGTAATAGCCCGCGGGCGTGACGGTCTTGGGGATGGGGTTCGACCCCGAACTGCAACCGGACGGAAATGTGTTGGTCAAGCGCTCCACCACGAACCGCGGCGCCTGCGCCACGCCTTGCAGCGTCCCGCTATAAGTGGCCGCGCCCGTGCTCCACGGAAAGGTCGTAGCCCAATCCTGGCTGGAGGTGTAGTTCGCCGAAGGCAGGCTGTTGATGTTCATGTAATAGCCGGTGCCGGCGGGTAGATTGGCCGCCGCCAAGCTGGCCGCCCCCGCATTGAGCGCCGCCTCGGCCGCCTGAAATGCCAGCATGCGGTTCTGGGTGTTGCCGGCCATGCGCTCCTGCAAGATCGTGCCCTGCATGGCAGACACGGCGATGAGCGTGAGCAGCACCAGAAAGATCAGGCTGACGATGAGCGCGGCGCCGGCCTGCCGCTGGGAAGTGGGCGAACGATGCATGATCACAGACGGTTACGGATGGCCACGGTGGCCACCGCCTCCTGGTAAATGCGGTTGTCGTTGGCCGTATAAGCCTGACCGTTGAAGGTATAGGTCTGCTTGGTCACCGTGACATTGCTGCCGGATTCGCCCGCCACATTCCCCGCCAGCAGCAGATGTACCCTTACCGAGCGCACTTGGGACCAGTTTGTACCGGCGCCCGGGGCGACATTCACCTGATTGACCGCGCCGCTGCTGGTGGTGTCCAGGCCCAGCCTGAAGGCCATGTTCACCACGTTGTCCACCAAAGGCTGGGCTGGGCCGTTGTTAATGACCTGGTACAGCGCCAGTGGCTGGCTGCAGGCCGTGCCGCTCCAAGCACTGGTGGGGCAGCCGATGAAATAATCGATCTGCTGGAACTTGAACACATAGGCGGGGGGCGGCCCCACCGTATAGGCGTAGGACAAGGTCGTCCCGACATTCAGGTTCGCGCCGTGCGCCAGCGTGTTGCTGCCGGGCATGCTGGTTACGCCGAAGACATCGGCATGCGTCTGGCAATCGCTGATGAGGACAACGTCATTCTGCTGGATGCCGTAGTTGTTGCTGGCAATCTGAACGTTGGCGGCGGTTCCCGGCAAGCTGGAACTGATCGCCACCCCGCCTCCCGCCGCCTCAAAGATGCGCAGCACGTCCCCGGCCGCCCTCACGACGCCGGAGGGAGCCGTCCAGCCCGTGCCGTTGGGGAAGACCTGCAAGGCCGTACTCGGGGAAATAGCCGCACCGTTGAGCGCTTTGGCATTGACGACAGGCGCGATGTAACTCAAGTTGCCGCAACCCAAATAACCCGCCATGCGTATGTCGCGGCTCATCACCTCAAGCGCGTAGCGGGCGCTTTCCTGGATGCCCGTGAGGCTGTCCTGGGTGCGGAAGGCTTGCCGACTGCCCAGGTATAGATAGCCCACGCCGGCGATGATGATGAAGCCTATGGTCAGGGCGATCATGAGTTCCACCAAGCTGACCCCGGCCTGGGCGCGCGGCGGGAAGGAGAGATGATGGGTATTCATAATTGGCTCTGGATGACCAGCGTTCTGTTGGATTTGCCCGCATGCGTTCCGGCATTAGTGCCCGCGAGGTTCAGCAAGCCCAGGCCCCGCGTGTCGTCCCAGGTGACGGTGATGCGCGCCACGCCGCCCGTGACCAGTACCGTGCCCGTCCCCGCCGGCAGATTGGCCCCCAACTCCTGGCCCCAGCCGTTCAAGTCCGTCGCGGCCACCCCCGTGGGCGTCCCCGTGTAGTTGTAGCCGCCCGCCAGGGCCACGTTGCGGTTGGCGCGCATGCGGTCCAGGATGTCATAGGCGAGCCAATTGGCCTGCGAGGTTTGCCAGGCGCTCTGGTTGTTCTTGAGGCCGGTGGTCATGAGTCCCGCCAGCCCGAGCAGACCGATGGAAACAATGAGCAGGGCCACCAGCACTTCAAGCAGCGTGAATCCGTGTTGCCGTTGCAAGGCAGTCTCCTTCAGGGACAAGAGGCCAGCGCCGCAGCCGGCGCCCGGGAAGTGATGAGGCCTGAGGGCGCCACGACGATCTGGCGCGACAGGCTCAGATCGTTGGGCGTGCAGACATTGAGCGTGTCGCCGCCCGCGGCCGAAGTCAGCGCCCCCTGGGCGTTGAAAGCGAAGGCCGTTTGCGCACCCCCGCCGATGGCTGCATTGCCGGCGTTGAGCGGGCCGTGCGCGCGCAACACGGTGGCGCCCTGCAGTACGACCCAGCCGTTGGTCCAGCCGGAGTTGCCGGTGCAGGAGGTCTGGTTGTTGGACATGCAGATGGTCGTGACTTGGGAATTCGCCACCGCCGCACTGCGCGCGTAATTGACGCTGGCAATAAAATCGTTGGTGGCGGTAGCCACCCGGTTGCGGTTGAACAGGGTCTGAAATCCGGGCACGCCGACCGTCAAGAGAATCGCCGCCACTGCGATGGTGACGAGCAACTCGATCAGCGTGAAACCGCTTGTGCCTGGCCTCATGTGAGGGCTCCGATACCCGTCTCAGTAGTAGTAATAATTAGCTTTTAATTCCATTTGGGCGCGAACGCCAGCGTCTGCGGACGAACGGCAGTTTTGCGTGGATGGCCAGAAAAAACCAATTAAAGCCATATTCCGCCGACCAGGACGGACATCGATGGCGCAGCGCCGCCCATGCCACGTCCATTTTTATCATCGTTAATTAAGTATGATTTCTTGAGTCTTTGTTTAGTCCCGGAAATCTCGCGGAAACCCGCATGAACAGGGCGTTTCCTTCCATCTTGACATCCCTGCCGCGTGTCAGGCAGCGCACAAGAAACCGGCAATCTCAACGTATAAACACGCCAACAGTCCGAGAATTTTTTCGGGACGCGGAGAAAACTGGAAAAGAAATGCGGTGCCGAGGCTTCACCCTCATAGAACTGATGATCGTCGTCGCCATCGCGGCGATCCTGGCCGTCATTGCCGTGCCCGCCTACAACCGCTATGTCGTCAGGAGCGATCTGACCGAGGCCTACAACGATATGCAGGCGCTGGCCACCCAACTGGCCCAATTTGAACAGGATAAACGCACCTACGTGGGGGCGTGCCAGGCAGGCACAGTCGCGCCATTGCCAACCTCTACGAATTTTTCCTTTAGCTGCAACATTCCGGATGCAACCCACTACACGATCACGGCGACCGGCAACGCCAACACCCCAGTGTCGGGCTTTACCGTAACGCTGGACCAGGATAACAACCGCGCCACCACCAACGTGCCTCCAGGGTGGACCAAGAATCTCTCCTGCTGGGTGTCGGATCCGTCGGGAGACTGTTCGCCATGAACAAGGCCCGCGGGTTCACGCTGCTTGAGTTGCTGGTCACCATCGCCGTGGCGGCCATCCTCGCCAGCATCGCCTTGCCAAATTTCTCCAGCCAGATCGCTGGCGGCCACGCGCAGTCGCTGATGAACCAGTTCGCCTCCGACGTGAGCTGGGCGCGCAGCAAGGCGGTGGCGTCCGACGAGACTATGACCTTGACCTTCAACAACCCGGCCTGCACCTGGCAGACCACGACAGCTAACGGCGCCATGGTCGCAGCCCACACCATGACCAGCAACGAGTTGGCGAGCGGAAATTACAATCAGGTGCAATGCAGCAGCGGGGGAACCGTCACCATGACATTCTCCCCCGATGGCACAGTCACCATGAATCCCGCCTCCAGCCTCAACTTCACTTTCAGTGCCGGCGGCCAGAATTGGGCCCTAGCAGTACTCCCCTCGGGCAGCATCGTGTTCGATCCGTCCAATGCATCATGACCCAAACTAGATCCGCTCCTCTTTGCGCCCCGCCGAACTGCCAAGCCGGCATGGGCATGATCTCCGTGCTGATCGCCTTGATCATCCTCTCCTTCGGCATCCTGGGGCTGGCCAGCATGTACGCCAAGACCGTGCCCATGCCAGCCCAGGACCGCATGGCGCAGCGCGCCGCGGCAGCCGGACAGGCGTTCTGGGCCGTGCTACAGGCCAATCCGCAGGCCGTTCCCAGCATGAATTTCAGCAGCCTGGCCGCAGCGCCCAACGTGCTGTCGTCATGGGTGCAGCAGCTGCAACAGTCGCTGCCCCCAAGCGTAAACGCCACTGCAAAGACCGGCAACGATGCGCTAGGCAACCCCTGCACCGTAAACAGCTGCAGCGTCACCCTGACCGTCACTTGGAATCAACTTGGCGGTGCCAGAACACAGGTGTTCAATGAAAACTTCGGCTTTTAAATCGCGCCAGAGGGGCCTCACCCTGATCGAGCTGATGATCGGGTTGACCATCAGCGTCATCCTGGCCGGCGTCGTGCTCATCACCATGGGGTACCTGTATAGGCAGAACATCGTGTCGGGCAACGAACTCGCCACCAACAACGAGGCGCGCAGCGCCTTGGACAAGCTGTCACGGGATGTTTCCAGCGCCGGCTTCATGATCGGCGGCATGCAGAATTCCTGCGTCATGACCCTGTCTTACAACAGCGCCATTTCTGTAAACAACAGCAACTACAACAGCACCTATGCCGTGACGGCGCAGGACGCGCCGGGCACTACGCTAGCGCTGCCCACCAGCCCGGTCATCACGCCCGCT
>JAJZSR010000031.1:15334-20630 GCA_021849595.1 Pseudomonadota bacterium
CGGACGTCCTGGCCGTCACCTTCGCCCAGAACGCCACGCAATTCACCAACACCGGCGGGCCGCAGGTCACTTTGGGGCAGTTCGGCACCACGCAAGGCTCCCCTGGCCAGGGTGCACTCAACAGCACGCAACTGCCCGTGACCAGCACCCAGGGCATGAACCCAGGGGACATGGCTTTGCTGGAAGTACCGATGAGCGGCCCGGCCACAAACAATCAGCCCCAACTGGTCTGCCTGCGCGTGCCCATCGTCAACATCGGGCCCGCGACCGGCCAGGGTTATGCCTACGTCAAAAGCACGCCTTCCTCGCAGATGCCGTCCAACGGCTATGCCGACTACGGCACGGTTTTGTCCGGCAATGGCTACGGCACGCTTAGCAATGGTCTGCTGCAGCAGGCCAAGCTGCTCGACATCGGCGCGCCCAGCAACAGCAACGAGGAAACGGTGTTTTATTACGTCGACAAGTACAACTACGTGAACAACAACGCGCAGAGCAGTTGGCCTGTCCTGATGCGCACGGTGGTCAACGCCGCGACTGACACGGTGACCTCTGGCCCCACCCCCATCGCTGCCGGTGTGGTGTCATTGCAGGCGCTTTTTGGCGTCGCGCCCGCGGGCACAAAATACCCTAGCGGAGGCGTCACGCAATACCTCACCTGGCCGCACGTGGTAAGCCAGAATCTGACCTCGGAGGTCAGGACCGTGCAAATCGCCCTAGTGGTCCGCTCGCTCCACCCCGACAGCGCCTACACCGCGCCAACCAGCATCAGCATCCCCAACCCCAGCCCGGGCGACAGCTTTACCCCCTACCCGGTGCAGCCCAAAGAGACGCACGACCACTTTCAGGTTTACACCACTGAAGTGGCGATTAGGAATTTGCTATGGCACCCCTGAATGCCTTCTCCCGCGCCAGATTGGCGGTCCCACGCAGAGAAAGCCAGACGGGCTACATCCTGCTGGTGGTGCTCGTCGCCCTGCTGCTGATGCTGCTCGGCTTCCTCTTCTTCATGCGCGGTACCTTCTCCGACGCGCACATGACCGGCAACGTCGTGCAGCGCTACAAGGACGCTCAGGCCAGCGACATGGCCCTGCAGATCATGAGCAACACCATCGCCCAGGCCTCCAACGGCTCGCCGCTGGAAATCACGGCGGCCAGTCAGCCGTGGTATCGCAACGTGTCCCCCGGAACCGCAGCGCCGACCGCGGCCTACTGGTCCTCCTGCCTCAACGGGCCATCGGGGTCGAACTGCGGGCAAGTGCCACTGCCCGCAAACGTGCCCTATACAGCTCTTGCAGTCGTCCAACCCACGGGCAGAACCGACCCCTACGCCTGCCAGGTTTCCAAATACACGGCGGTCTATTACGACCTGTTCATCCACACCGTGGAACAAAACGGCAACACCTCCGCGGATACCGAATCGGTGTACAAACTATGCGTACTTTGAATCCCAAGCTGAAGCGCTTCCTGGCGTTATTTCTGAGTCTGAGCCTGGGCGTGTTGTCCCCGCTGGGGGACAGCCCGTTAGCCTATGCCGGTAACAGTAGCAGTTCTAACTCATCAGGTTCGGGGTCCACCTCATCGACACCTTCTGCACCGCAGGTGCTTATCGCGGTGACCAACTCCCAGTCCATGGATGGCACGACGGACGGCGCCATCATGACGGGCTCTGGAACGGCCATCGGTCTGTCGGGCAGTTCGTCGCCGGTCAACTATCAAATACCCTCAGGCTTCACCCCCCCGCTCAACCCAGGGAGCGGCGGTTATGCGCCTTACACGGCGACGGACACAAGCGGAAACCTCGTCGACAACAGTCCCAGCCGGCTGAACATGGCGAAAGCAGCAATTACCTATGTGGTTAACCAATATGCCTCGTCGATCAATTTCGCGCTGGAAGACTACGTCGTCAACAACCCGAGCGTAATCCCCACTTTGGTGTACTACATGTCGCCCAGCGGATCCCCGTTCGAATTTAGCACCACCAATCAGCTCACTGCCCAACAGGCCGCCAACGGCGATTCTTACGTGGCCAACCCTTGCTATAAGTACACGAGCTCAGCGTCATCTGCCGTGACTAGCGACTGTAGCGCGCTGGACAGTCACTACAGCCTTTCTAGCGGTAGCATTGCTAGCGATCCGTACATGCTCATCGGCGCCAGCAGCGACGACGCTGCCATCAACGATGTACTCTATTCCAGCATCAACCACAGCGTTTATGTCACCTTTGGAGGAATTTACGATTACTACACTAATCAACCCATTATTCCACCCGCAACGCCTTACACTGCCTTTAGTTTGCATGATTACAACTCTGGGTCAGTGGCAGTCGGTTATAACTCCTCCTCTCCTACTCTAAAGTGGTATTACTTAATTACTGGCCCGACCAACGCCGGGTACGTGCCTTACAGTCAAGAGGTCATGTTCGCACAACGGGGCTTCGGCTACCTACCCTCGCAATCATCAACCCCTACGCAATCGTCGACGTCCGCCAACGTGGTGGTCGGATTCGCCTCCCCAACTGCCACCACGTACCCGAACCCGCCTTCCGCCTTCACGCAGGCGCTGCAACCCGAAACGAATAATCAATCCTCGACCGAAATCAAGGCGACGGCCGAACAATCGCCCATCGCCGCCCTGTTTGCCAACGCGGCGAGCGTTTTCAACTCCTCGTCGTCAAGCTGCCAGGGGAAATACGTCATCCTGGTCACCGATGGCCAACCCACCCAGGACGCAAACGGAAATTACTGGCCCCCGCTGGGTAGCGCCGCCGCGACTGGGTACGGCGTCTATGCCGCTTACAATTCGGACGGCTCCCTTGATTCCAGTAAGACCAATGATCAGGCCTTGAAGGATGCGATCACCAATATCAAAAATTTGGCCAGTATGGGGATCAAGACCTATGTGATCGGGCTGGGGTCTGGCGTCAATTCGTCTTCCAACCCAGCCGCATATGATGCACTCACGGCCATGGCCATCGCGGGCGGCACTAATAATTTCTACAACGCCAACAGCCAACAGGGCCTGAATAATGCGATGAACACCATCGTGCAAATAATCTACCAAAATTCCTCGGTCGCCCCCCCCGTCGTGCCGGCGAAGGTCAGCACCACGTCTTATATCTACCAGGCCACTACAACAACAAACCCCATTGCCGGCGATGTGACGGCGTACTCGGCGCTCAACCCGACCACGCCCATCTGGGATGCAAACGGCCAGATGACCACATCCACCCGGCAAAACCTGCTCCTGTCGGATGACGGATCGGGCAACATTCTCGCGTTCACTAGCCTCAGTACAGCGGCCTTCAATCTAACCACTAGCGACCCGTGCGTGCCCAACACGAGCACCATCATCAGCTACACGATAGACCCCAACTATACATACACACCCAGCGGCAGTTCCACGACCTGCAGCTACCTCTACGGCAGGAAGTCCGGCTGGCTGCTGGGGGGTTTCAGCGGGCAGGACAACACGCCCCAATACCTGGCACCACCAAGCAACCCCAACTATCTGGGAAACACCAGTTATACGGCCTGGGCACAGACTCAGCAAAACCGTACCCCCATGGTGCTGTTTACCAACAACGACGGCTTTCTGTACGCCGTCGATGCGCAAACGGGTGCGCTGCTATGGGGCTGGATGCCCAGTGCATTCGTGCCTTATCTGCAGCAGGCCAGCAATTTCCTGAACATGCAGATGTTCAACGGCGGCTTCACCACCGTGGATGCGCAGGATAGCCAGGGCAACTGGGCCACCTATATCGTGGGGACGGCCGAGAATGGCGCGGCCTACTATGCCCTCGAGCTGGGCTCCACCAGCCTGGGCACCAGCGCTACGCCGGTCGCCGTGGCTTGGTGGAGCACCATAAGCGGTGGACTGTCCCCGGGCGAGTCGAGCGCCATCCACCCTGCGGCGCAGACTCCCGCGATAGCCATCATCAACGGCAGCGCTTACGCGGTGTATATCGTGAACACTACCAGCACCAGCAATGGCAAGACGACTAGTACGCTCTACGAGCAGAACGTCGCCACCGGTGCGGTAAGCAGCAAGGCCCTGTCGTTCCAGGTTTCCGGACAGTTCTTCTATGACAGCGGTTCCAGCAGCTTGTACGTCGGCGACAGCAGCAGCAATATCTGGCAGCTTGCGATATCCGGCAGCGCTTCCTCGGATGTCGGGACGGCGACCCAACTCGGCACCAGTTATGATGGGCAATCACCCATCACCTATGTTGGCTATACGGAGATCGACGGCGTGCCCTACGCCTGGGCTGCCGACAATGCGTCGCTCACGGTATTCACCGTCGGCAGCAACGGCTGGCAGCCGCTATGGGCCACCACCAACACGGCCGGATATGTGTGGACCATCCCCAGCGGCGGCACGGGATCGTGGGCGACCAGCACAACGGTCACCCTCCTGACCACCGGCTCCGAGGTCTCGGATGCGTTGACAGTCACTAACGGAGCACTGGATGCCCCGGTCTATGCTCCCCCAGCCAGCAATAGTTGCTCCGTCGGACAGGGCACCCATGATGAGTTCAATCTGGTGACGGGGGCGTTTCCGACGGGGCAACTGTTTGACAGCCAGGGCAACGCCATCACTCAGGACATCTCTACGGGCCAGGGGTTGGCCTACACGGCAAGCGTCGCACCAAGCACATCGGGGGTATCTTCCAAAACCCTAGGTTGGTTTACCGGGCAAGGCACGGTCACCCCCCCCAATCCCATCTCCATCGCTGGCGCCGTCACAGACCAGCCCATCGCCTGGCGGCAGCATTGATCCAGGCGGCCCCTGGGCGCCATGAAAAGGCGCTCACCCCCGCCGCCAGCTTGTCCCCTGCGGTCCGTCCTCAAGCATGATGCCCTCAGCCTTGAGGGCATCGCGAATGCGGTCGGCACTGGAATTTCGCCGGCGAAAGATCCATCAGGCAGCGGAAGGGGATCTACTGTCGCTTTGGCTGAAACCGGACGACGGTCTGGCCATACCTGGGCCTCCTGGCATCGTCAGGCTGGAACAAGCTGCGACGAGCTTAAGGACCTGGGCGGGTGGAAGTCCCGCAGCATGGTGGACCGCTATGCGAAGTATGCAACCGAACATCTTGCGGTTGCGGCGTCTCGAATCGAGAACGGCCAGGGTGGGAATGTGGCGCAGCTTTCCACGTTTTCCCCACGCCAGCAAAGAAAAAAGGCCTAGCAAGAAGCTAAGCCTTTGAGTTTGCTGGTGGGTCGGGCGAGATTCGAACTCGCGACCAACGGATTAAAAGTCCGCTGCTCTACCGACTGAGCTACCGACCCCGACAAAG
>JAJZSR010000190.1 GCA_021849595.1 Pseudomonadota bacterium
CCTGGGCCTGCTGTGGGACAGCGCCAACTTCTACTGGAACGACTGGGTGCTGGGCTACGGCGCCGAACGCCAGCGCGCCATGCTCGCCCGCCTGGGCCTGGCCGACTGGGGCGCCGGCGCGCTGATCCTGGGCATGGTGGGCGGCCTGTCTGCCCTGGCCCTGCTCTATGCCGCGCTCTACGCCTGGCGCGGGCGCAGCACCCCCGCGCCCCTGGAGGCGGCCTACGCGCGACTGCTCAAGCGCCTGGCGCGCCACGGCGTCACGCGCCTGGCGCACGAAGGGCCGGGCGACTTCATCGCCCGCGCGGCACGGCGTCTCCCCGAGGCGGCGGAGGAATTGCGCGCACTGAACGCGCTTTACGTCGGCGCCCGCTATGGCACCGCCGGCCCCGCGCAAGCGGCAGAAGAATTCCGCCGCCGCCTCGCCGCACTGCGCCTAGGCCGCCCGGCGCGGAAAAAGGCTCAGAGGCCGTGAAGAAATCGCAGCGAGCCCCCCGAGAGCAAGGCGGACGAAACGCAGCGGCGAGAAAACGAGCCCAGCGAGTTTCGGCACAGGTTCATATGAGCGCAGCGAGTGTTATGCCGAAGCCGCATATCGTGCGGCTTGAGGGACGCGCAGCGCCTGTTAGACAACAGTTACAGCGCTTCCCATTTTTTCCAGGTGTCCATAGGCCCCGTGACTGGCGTAGTCTTTGACTGATAGTGGGGACTGGCAGGGTTGTTGCACCAGCCCAACGACTCGCAGTAGACGGTCTTCTTGTCCTCCGAGGCCCTGCGGATTCCTCCCCAGAATCGACAAGTGGCGCAAATGCCTCGTTCGTCCGCCTTTACAACAAACGCGTCGGCGCCTTTTTCGCTTTTCAACTCCCCGCCACGCCGCATATGAGCCCCATGCTCGGCTGCCGCCGCAGTCCCACCAAGGCTACCCAACACACCGGCGGTAAGCGCTGCACTACCAACTTTCAGAAAGCTACGACGATCATCGCCATGCATTTTGCACCTCCTATGGTTGAACAGAACTACGATAAACAACCGCCTAACCCTATAGATAGGCGAGGAGCGGGGCGACTGCACAGGGCCGAGCAGGGCCCCCACGAAGTGGGGAGGTGACCCCGAAGCAGGATGCGGGTGGCACCCGTTGCCCCGCATCCCCTTCGTTGCCCGATCCCCTTCGGGGGCCCTCGCGCACGTCGCGGGGTGGCACCAACCAACGCAGTTATCGGGGGGCGCGGGATTTATTCACAGTCTCTCAGCTCAAACGGCCCTTGAGATCGGCCGGCCACACGCTCTGCCTCGCCGCGATCAGCTCGCGCGCCGCATCCACCTGCTCCCAGGTGTTCCACAGCAGCACGCCGCAGACTTGGTTTTGCCGCAAGTAGTAAATGACCCCTTTGTTCAGGTCGGCTGCCATGTCCACATAAGTCTCCAGCCGGCTGGAAAGCGTTCCGACCGCCTCGAAGCCGATGTCGAACAAGTCGCTGAAAAACATGCTCTGGTGGCGGAAGGTTTCGCTGGCGCCGGCCATGTTGCGGCCGGCGGCCCGGCCGGCGGCGAGCGCATTGTCCCAATGCTCGGGCCGGATCAGCTCGCCCCACACGGGGTCGGGATAGCTGGCGAGGTCGCCCGCCGCGTAGATGTCCGGGTGGCTGGTCTGCAGATGCGCATTCACGCGCACGCCGTTGGCCACTTCCAGACCCGCCATCTGGGCCAGTGCCGTCGCCAGCTCCAGGCCGACGCCGGCCAGCGCCCAGCCCGCTTCGATCTGTTCGCCGCGTTCGGTACGCGCCAGCAGGCCGTCACCGCGCGCGGCAAGCTCGACCACCCGGTCTTC
This sequence comes from Pseudomonadota bacterium, assembly GCA_021849595.1. Lineage (GTDB taxonomy): Bacteria > Pseudomonadota > Gammaproteobacteria > Burkholderiales > Thiobacillaceae > JAJXXS01. Next base: position 1,832 of record JAJZSR010000190.1, read on the forward strand.
CGCATACAGGCGCACCCCGTGCGCACGGTAGAGGTCTGCCACCACCCGCGTGAGCGGCTGCGGCAGGATCTGGGCGAGCGGGCCGGGGCCGGGAAACACCATGCTGACGCTCACGCCCGGCTGAGCCGCCAGGGCACAGGCCATTTCCGCACCGATGAAGCTGCCGCCGATGACCAGCACGGTGCCGCCGTCGCGGGCCAGTTCGCGCAAACGCAGGTAGTCGGACAGGGTGCGCAGGACATGGACGCGCTCGCGCGCCGCCTCGGGCACGTTCAGGGCGCGCGCGCGCCCGCCGGTGGCCAGCAGCAGCTTGCGATAGGCGAAGCGCGCCCCGCCGGCAGTCGCCAGTTCCTTGCGGGCGGCGTCCAGCGCGACGACCGCGTCGCCCAAGTGCATGCGCACGTCCAGCGCGCGCCAGTCGTCGGCCGTCTGGTAGGCGATGCCGTCCACGCTTTCCTTGCCCAGCCACAGGCCCTTGGACAGGGGAGGGCGGTGATAGGGCGGGTCGGGTTCCTCGCCCAGCAGCAGGATGCTGCCGCCGCCGTCGAGTTCGCGGATGCCCCGGGCCGCCGCCGCGCCGGCCAGACCGGCTCCGACGATGAGGTAATCGTGAAATTCCGCCATGGCGCCTCCGGGGAGAGCGGGAAGATTTTCCCATCGTAGTACGCCGACCCATAAATTTCGCTATGTTCGACACGCCCCGCATCGCCGATTGCTTTGTCGCCCATCCTCGCCATAGCTATGGCTATGGCTGCAGTTCGCTTCGCGCACTCGGCGCGCGTAGGCGTGTCTCGGCATGTACGCAAACTTATGAGTCGGCGTACTAGCCCATGGCCGCGCACTGCATGGCCGGGCGCGGCGCCGGCGTCTTCTTCAGGGCAGCGGCGGCTGCCAGAGGCCGTCCCAGGCCGACTGGGCGGACACCCGCAAGCGCTCCGGCAGCGAGCGCTTGGTGCGGTAGTGCACCTGCAGCACGCGCCCGCGCTGGCAGGCGGCGCGCACCACTTCGTCGCTGGTGGCCAGCTCGTCCACCAGGCCCAGCTCCAGCGCCTTGCTACCCAGCCACACTTCGCCGGTGCCGACCTTGTCCATGTCGAGCTGCGTGCGCCGTTCCTGCACGAAGTCGCGGAATTGCACATGCACGTCCTCCAGCTCCTCGCGCAGCTTGGCGCGGCCTTCCTCGGTGTTCTCCCCGAAGATCGTGACCGTGCGCTTGTACTTGCCGGCAGTGAACTGCTCCCAGTCGATGTTGCGTTCCTTGAGCCAGCGGTGGAAGTTGGGCAGTTGCGCCACCACGCCGATGGAGCCGACCAGGGCGAAGGGCGAGGCGACGATACGATCCGCCACCGCCGCCATCAGATAGCCACCGCTCGCCGCGACATTGTCCACCATCACCGTGAGCGGCAGCTTGGCGGCGCGCAGGCGCAGCAATTGCGCCGCCGCCAGCCCGTAGCGGTTGACCATGCCGCCGCCGCTTTCCACGCGCACCAGCACCGCGTCGCCCGTCTTCGCCACCTGCAGCACGGCGCTGATTTCCGCGCGCAAGGCGTCCAGATGGCTGGCGCGCAGGTCGCCCTTGAAGTCGAGCAGGAAGGTGCAGGGCTGTTCGTGCAGCGCCTTCTGCTCGGCACGATGCTGTGCCTTGCGCTGTTTGTGCAGCGCCCGGCGCAGCTTCGCGGGCAGGCGCACCGCCTCGATGCTGTCGCCCGCCGCTTCCATCTGGCGGTTGATGTCGGTGACCACGATGTGGCCGGCCTCCTTGCGCTTGCGGCGCGCCGCGGCGGCGATGCCGGCAACGACGATGAGCACGGCCGCCACCAGGGTGGCGATCTTGGCAAGAAACAGTCCGTATTGGGCGAGCAGGCTGGTCATGGGGCGATGGTACACCCGCGGGGCGGCTATGATGGCGCTCGGCGAAGCGCAGACTTGCAGAACCGCGCTCGGCACGTGTCTATCGGGAAATACAACATTCATCGCTTCATGAATCTACTGAGCAAGCTTGGTGCTCCTCATTCCGTTATTCATGATGACGACAATAACAAGGACGAACATTCGGACATTAACCAGCTAATCGAAGACTCAAAAGACCCAAAATTGACTCTCTGT
>JAJZSR010000032.1 GCA_021849595.1 Pseudomonadota bacterium
CCGACTCCATTTACAAGATCCCGCGCATGCTCCATGAACAGGGCATGGACAACATCGTTTGCCGCGTGCTGGGCATCGAGGTCAAGGCGGCGGACCTCTCGGGCTGGGACTGGCTGGTCGAGCGCCTGGGGCATCCGAAGAACACTGTGGACATCGCCATGGTGGGCAAGTATGTGGGGCTCACGGAGTCCTACAAATCGCTCTCCGAGGCGCTCATCCACGCCGGCATCCATACGGAAAGCAAGGTCAACATCCACTACGTCGATTCGGAGACCATCGAGAAGGAAGGCACCAGCATGCTGGCGGGCATGGACGCCATCCTGGTACCCGGCGGCTTCGGCAAGCGCGGCGTGGAGGGCAAGATCGCCGCCATTCGCTACGCGCGCGAAAAACGCATTCCCTACCTGGGCATTTGCCTGGGCATGCAGTTGGCCGTCATTGAATTTGCCCGCCACCGTGCGGGCCTCGAAGGTGCTCACTCCACCGAATTCGATCCCGACACCCCCTACCCCGTGGTGGCACTGATTTCGGAATGGCGCGACGCTTCCGGCCGGGTGGAAAAGCGCAGCGGCCAGTCCAATCTGGGCGGCACCATGCGCCTGGGTGCCCAGGAATGCCAGCTAAAACCCGGCTCGCTCGCCCACAAGGTATACGCAGCGGATAGGGTGGTGGAGCGCCATCGCCACCGCTACGAGGTCAACAACGCCTACCTCATGCGCCTGGAGGGTGCCGGCCTCACCATCTCCGGCCGCTCCGGTGACGGCGAACTGTGCGAAATGATCGAACTGCCCGACCACCCCTGGTTTTTGGCCTGCCAGTTCCATCCCGAATTCACCTCCACGCCGCGCGACGGCCATCCGCTGTTTCGCGCCTTTGTGGAAGCGGCGCTGGCGCAACGCGGGGCCCAGGCGCAACTGGAGCACGTGGCATGAAGCTGTGCGGCTTTGACGTCGGCATCGATCGCCCGCTGTTTCTCATCTCCGGCCCCTGCGTCATCGAATCCGAGCAGCTCGCGCTGGATACGGCGGGGCAGTTGAAGGAAATCTGCGCGGCGCTTGAGATTCCTTTTATCTACAAATCCTCGTTCGACAAGGCCAACCGTTCCTCGGCCAAGAGTTTCCGCGGGCTGGGTATGGACGAAGGCCTGCGCATTCTGGCCGAAGTGAAAAAACAGATTGGCGTGCCGGTGCTGACCGACGTGCATGAAGACACGCCCCTGGCAGAAGTCGCAAGCGTGGTGGATGTGCTGCAGACACCGGCCTTCCTGTGCCGGCAAACCAATTTCATCCAGAACGTGGCGCGCCAGGGCAAGCCGGTCAACATCAAGAAAGGCCAGTTCCTCGCGCCCTGGGATATGAACAACGTGGTTGACAAGGCAAAGGCGGTGGGCAACGAGCAGATCATGGTGTGCGAGCGCGGCGTATCCTTCGGCTACAACACCCTGGTGTCCGACATGCGCGGGCTGGCCATCATGCGCGCGACCGGTTGCCCGGTGGTGTTCGATGCCACCCACTCCGTGCAGCAGCCGGGTGGCATGGGCGACAAAAGCGGCGGCCAGCGCGAATTCGTGCCCGTGCTGGCGCGGGCTGCGGTGGCTGCGGGCGTGTCGGGCCTGTTCGCGGAGTCGCATCCCAATCCCGCCTGCGCTTTGTCGGATGGGCCTAACGCCTGGCCCCTGGGCCGCATGCGGGAATTGTTGGAAACGCTCAAGGAGCTCGACGCCGCGGTCAAGCGCCGCCCCTTCCCCGAAGACGCCCTGCTTGAAAACATTGCGGAAAACACTGCCAACCTTTAGTACGCGGCGGAGCAACAGCCTCCCTGCGTGACAAAACCGAAAGAGAAGGAAAAATGAGTGCAATTGTCGATGTCGTCGCCCGCGAGATACTGGATTCGCGCGGCAATCCCACGGTCGAGGCCGATGTGCTGCTGGAATCCGGCGCCATGGGCCGCGCCGCCGTTCCGAGCGGCGCCTCCACCGGCAGCCGCGAGGCCATCGAGCTGCGCGATGGCGACAAGAGCCGCTATGGCGGCAAAGGCGTGCTCAAGGCCGTGGAGCATGTCAACACCGAAATCTGCGAGGCCATCATCGGCCTGGACGTAGAGGAACAGGCTTTCATCGACAAGACGCTCGTTGAGCTGGACGGCACGGAAAACAAATCGCGCCTGGGCGCCAACGCCATCCTCGCCGTGTCACTCGCCAACGCGAGGGCCGCCGCGGAAGAGTCCGGCCTGCCGCTGTTCCGCTATCTCGGCGGCGCCGCGCCCATGCATCTGCCGGTCCCCATGATGAACATCATCAACGGCGGCGCGCATGCCAACAACAATATCGACATGCAGGAATTCATGATCATTCCTGTTGGCGCACCCACCTTCCGCGAGGCCCTGCGCTTCGGAGCCGAAGTGTTCCATGCCCTGAAAAACCTGCTCGACGGCCGCGGCATGACCACTACCGTGGGCGATGAAGGCGGCTTCGCGCCCAATTTAGAATCCAACGAGGCAGCGCTCAAGCTCATTGTCGAAGCCATCGGCGCCGCCGGCTATGTGGCGGGCAAGGACATCGCCATCGGCGTGGATTGCGCCAGTTCCGAGTTTTACAAGGACCAGCACTACCACATCGCCTCCGAGAAGCTCAAGCTCGGCGCCGCGCAATTCACCGATTACCTCGCGGCCTGGTGCGATAAATACCCCATCATCAGCATTGAAGACGGCATGGCGGAGGATGACTGGGACGGCTGGGCCACACTGACCGGCAAGCTGGGCGGCCGCATCCAACTGGTGGGTGACGACATCTTCGTCACCAATCCGCAGATCGTGAAGCGCGGCATCAGCCAGGGCATCGCCAATTCGGTACTCATCAAGGTCAACCAGATCGGCACGCTGTCGGAAACCTTCGATGCCATCGACACTGCCCGGCGCGCCGGTTATACGGCGGTCATCTCGCACCGTTCGGGAGAAACCGAGGACAGCACGATCGCCGACCTGGCGGTGGCCAGCAATGCCATGCAGATCAAGACCGGTTCCCTGTCGCGCTCCGACCGCATGGCCAAATACAATCAACTGCTGCGCATCGAAGAGGAGCTTGGGCAGGCCGCCCGCTATCCGGGCCCCGAGGCTTTCCGCCATCTGAGCTGAAGTGATCCGCCCGCCCCGCCTCCCGATACGCGCCCGCACCCTGGTTCTTGCCGTTCTTCTGGCGCTGCTGCAATATCCACTCTGGCTGGGGCAGGGAGGCTGGCTGGCCGTGCATCAGGCGGACCAGAAAGCTGCGGCGCAACTGGCCGTAAACGCGCAACTGCAGGAGCGCAACGATGTGCTGGCTGCCGATGTGCAGGATCTGCAGAAAGGCGGCGACGCCATCGAGGAGCGTGCCCGTTCGGAACTGGGGATGGTCAAGCCGGACGAACTCTTTGTGCGCATCGTGCATGGTCCTCTCCCCGCCGGGCCGGCACCGGCTCAGCCGTTGCCGTCAATGCAGAACCAGGTGACCAAGAACCAGGCACATAATCCATGACAGAGCTGCAGATTGCATTGGCCGCCCTCGGCGCACTGGCGGTGATTGCCATTCTCGTCTTCAACCGCCTGCAGGAACGCAAATACCGCAGGCAGGCAGAGAGCGCACTGGCGAGCCCGGCAGAAGACGCTTTGCTCAAGTCGGCGCAGCCGAGCCGCGAGACACAGCCCTCCCCTGTTCGCATCGAACCGGTCCTGCGCGAGGAGGTCCTGTCCCAGGCGAGAGAGGCGCCCGCACCTCCGCCATCCGCCCCCGAGCCGGAACCGCCAAGTCTGAGGCAGGAGCCGGAACCCGCTGAGCCGGCGCCGGAAGCGCCCGCACCGCCGTGCGCTCCGCAGGACCAGGCTATTGAATACCGCATTCGCATACTCGGTGGCAGCATACCGGCCAGCGCATTTTCCGAGGCCATGAGCCGCGCCAAGAATCTTTCCAAGCCCGTGCGCTGGCGGGGCCTGCCGCTGGGCTCACAAGTATGGGAGGAGCTCAAGGCTTGGTCGGACCGGCACTATCGCCAGATCGTCGTTTCCCTGCAATTGGCAGACCGCAATGGCAGCGTGGACGAAGCCGAACTGGGCACCCTCCTGACCTTGGTGAATGAGGTCGCACGCGCGCTGAACCTGCGGATGCAGAGTGACGATGCGGCGGAAGCCTTGGAGCGGGCGCGCCAACTGGACAGGTTTTGCGTGGACGTCGACGTGTTGATCGGTCTGAATGTCGTCGCGCGCGGCGAGGAGTCGCTGCCGCTGGCCGTGGTGCGCCGGGAGGTCACCGCGGCAGGCCTGTCGTTGGCTGCGGACGGCACTTTCCAGTTGCTCGACAACCGCGGTGAAATCCTCTTTTCGTTGTGCAATCAGGAATCCACGCCCTTCCACCCGGACAATTTCGACAGTCTGCAGACGCGCGGCGTGACTTTGCTCTTCGATGTGCCGCGGGTGGCCGACGGCCTGAGCGTATTCGACCTCATGGTCGGGCTCGGGCGCAAGCTGGCGCATGAATCCGGGGGCCTGCTGGTGGACGACAACATCCGCCCCTTGACCGACGCCGGCATAGAAAAAATCCGCCGTCAGCTCGTGCAGATCTACGCCAAAATGGATGCCAAGGGGCTTTCTTCGGGCAGCACCCAGGCGTTGCGCATATTTTCCTGAGGTGCCCGCCATGGCGGCGTCTGCCCTCGAACGCCGACGTGCAGAAGAATTGCGCCAGGCGATCGAATACCACAACTGGCGCTACTACGTTCTCGATGCGCCGGAAATTCCCGACGCCGAATATGACCGCCTGCTGCGCGAGCTGGAAGCCCTGGAGGCGCGCCATCCGGAACTGCAGATCGCCGATTCGCCGACCCGGCGGGTAGGCGCTCCCCCGCTCGCGCAATTCGCCCAGGTTGCGCACGGTACGCCCATGCTGTCCCTGAACAACGCATTCAGCGACGAAGAAGTTGCCGCCTTCGACCGCCGTGTGCGCGAAGGAGCAGGGCTTGCGGAAATCGAATACGCCGTGGAACCGAAATTCGACGGCTTGGCCGTAGGGCTGACCTATGAGGACGGCCGCTTCGTGCAGGGCGCCACCCGTGGCGACGGCTACACCGGCGAAGACGTCAGTGCCAATCTGCTCACGGTGCGGGCCATACCTATGCGCTTGGCGAGCGCAGATGCACCGCGCCGCCTTGAAGTGCGCGGCGAGGTCTTGATGCTGAAAAAGGATTTCGAGGCGCTCAACGCCAGCCAGCGTGCGCGCGGCGAGAAAGAATTCGTCAACCCGAGGAATGCGGCGGCGGGCAGCCTGAGACAGTTGGATTCGCGCATTACCGCGAGCCGTCGCCTCACTTTCTTCGCCTACGGCATAGGCGCATGGGAAGGAACGGAACTGCCCGCCACCCACGCTGCCGTCCTGGCCAAGCTCGCCGGCTGGCGCCTGCCGGTAAACCCCGAGCGCCGCGTAGTCAAAGGCGTCGCCGGCCTGCTGGCCTATTATCGGGACATGGGCGCGGCGCGGCCCGCGCTGCCCTTCGACATCGACGGCGTGGTCTACAAGGTCAACGATCTGGCCCTGCAAGCGCGACTGGGTTTCGTATCCCGCGCGCCCCGCTTCGCCATCGCGCACAAGTTTCCGGCCCAAGAGGAAATGACGCTCGTCGAAGGCATCGAGGTGCAAGTCGGACGCACCGGCGCCCTCACCCCGGTGGCGCGTCTGAAGCCGGTTTTCGTCGGCGGGGTCACGGTGACCAATGCCACGCTGCACAATCAGGATGAAATCGACCGCAAGGACGTGCGCATCGGCGACTGGGTGATCGTACGGCGCGCCGGCGATGTCATCCCGGAAGTCGTGTCAGTCGTGCTGTCGCGGCGCCCTCGGCCCGCCCCGCCCCGCTTCGACATCCTGGCGCGCCATCCCGTCTGCCCGGTATGCGGTTCGCGCGTCGTACGCGAGGAGGGCGAGGCAGTGGCCCGTTGCACCGGCGGACTGTATTGTCCCGCCCAGCGCAAGCAGGCGCTGCTGCATTTCGCTTCGCGCCGTGCCATGGATATCGAGGGGCTGGGCGAGAAACTCATCGACCAGTTGGTCGACCTGCGCCTGGTGCGCAACCCCTCCGATCTATATGGCTTGCACCAGGATACGCTCGCCGGATTGGAACGCATGGGCCCGAAGTCCGCGGCCAACCTGCTTGCCGCCATAGAGGCCAGCAAGCATACGACTTTGGCAAGATTCATTTTTTCCCTCGGCATCCGTAATGTAGGAGAAGCCACCGCGCGCGATCTGGCCAACCATTTCGGCAGCCTGGATGCCCTCATGGATGCGCCCATCGAGAGCATGATGAACGTCCCCGACGTGGGGCCGGTCGTGGCCCGGTCGATTGCGGACTTCTTCCTGGAAGGCCACAATCGTGGGGTAATCGCCGCGCTCAGGAAAGCCGGCGTGCGCTGGCCGGAAAACCGGCTGCAGGCCCCCGCAGCCGGGCCGTTGGCGGGCAAGACCTGTGTCCTCACCGGCACGCTGGCCGGGCTGAGCCGTGAGCAGGCGAAAGCCAGGATCGAGGCGGCGGGTGGCAAGGTTGCCGGCTCTGTGTCGAAAAAAACCGATTTTGTGGTCGCAGGTGCCGACCCCGGCAGCAAATTAACGAAAGCGCAGGAATTGGGCGTTACCATCCTGGACGAAGCCGCTTTGCTGGCCTTGCTGGGTGAGAAAACATAAGACGTACAGAGGACGATGGAGACGAAATGCAGACAGTGAGAAAAGCGGTATTTCCGGTGGCGGGCATGGGTACCCGCTTCCTGCCCGCGACCAAGGCCAGCCCCAAGGAAATGCTGCCTATCGTGGACAAGCCCCTGATTCAGTATGCCGTGGAGGAAGCCATCGCCGCCGGCATTACCGAACTGATCTTCATCATCGGCCGCACCAAGCGCGCCATCGCCGACCATTTCGACAAGGCCTTCGAACTGGAGGTGGAACTGGAACAGCGCGGCAAAACCCAGGTGCTGGCCGAGTTGCGCAATATGCTGCCGCCTGAGATCTCCTGCATTTATATCCGCCAAGGCGAGGCCCTGGGTCTGGGGCATGCCGTGCAATGCGCCCAGCCGGCCGTCAACGGCGAACCCTTTGCCGTCATCCTCGCGGATGATCTCATCGACGCCGAGAAGCCGGTGATGAAGCAGATGACGGAACTCTACAGCTATCACCAGAACTCCATCATCGGGGTGCAGAACGTCGCGCGCGAGGAAACCGGCTCTTATGGCATCGTCTCGCCTCAGCCGCTCTCCGAGAAGCTTTATCGGGTCGAGTCGATCGTCGAGAAACCCAAGCCCGAGGCGGCCCCCTCCACGCTGGGCGTCGTGGGACGTTACATCCTGACGCCACGCATCTTTTACCACCTCTCCCACATCGAACGCGGCTCGGGCGGCGAACTGCAGCTCACCGACGCCATCGCCGCCCTGCTCAAAGAGCAGCAGGTGCTGGCCTATGAATTCGAGGGTACGCGCTACGACTGCGGATCGAAAATCGGCTATCTGGAAGCAACGGTCGAATATGCCCTGAAGCACCCGCAGGTCAAAGACGAGTTTTACTCCTACATCCAGAAGCGCTTTTGCCGCTGAATTGGCAGCGCCAGGCTCAGGCGGCCGCCTGGCGCACAGCCTCGGCGATGCGTTCCGCGCCGCTACGCGCCTGCCGCGCGTCGCGCCCCTCCACCATGACCCGGATGAGCGGTTCGGTACCGGAGGCGCGCAGCACGATGCGGCCGCTCTCGCCCAACTCCGCTTCCACCTCGCGGCGCGCGCTGGCTACCGCCGGATGCTCCAGATCGCAGGTTTTGTTGACGCGCACATTGAGCAGCACCTGCGGATAGAGGGTCAGCTCCGCAGTGTATTGCGCCAGCGTCTGATCCGCGGCGCGCAGCGCCTGCAGTACCTGCAGGGCGGAGATGATGCCGTCGCCGGTGGTGTGCCGGTCCAGGCACAGGATGTGGCCCGAGGTTTCTCCGCCCAGCACCCAACCGTTTTTCTGCAGCAGTTCGAGCACATAGCGGTCGCCCACCTTGGCGCGCGCGAAGGGGATACCCATGCGCCCCAAGGCATGTTCCATTCCCAGATTGGTCATCAGCGTGCCGACCACGCCCCCACGCATGGCGCCGGTCTGGTGCCGATGCCTGGCGATGGCATAGACCAGTTGATCGCCGTCGTAGACGTGGCCGTCGGTATCCGCCATCATGAGACGGTCACCGTCGCCGTCCAGGGCGATGCCGAAATCCGCGCGATGCTTGAGCATGGCTGCGGACAGCGACGCGGTATGCGTGGCGCCGCAGTCCTGGTTGATATTGAGGCCATTCGGCTCGGTGCCGAGGGATATGACCTCCGCACCCAGTTCATGGAAGACGTGGGGCGCCACATGGTAGGTGGCGCCATGCGCGCAATCGACCACCAGGCGCAGGCCACGCAAATCCTTGTCGAAAGGAAAACTGCTCTTGCAGAATTCGATGTAGCGCGCCGCAGCGTCTTCCATACGTTTGGCGCGGCCCAACGAGGGCGACGGCACTGTCTCTATGGGCGAGTCGAGTTGGCTCTCGATGGCGATTTCGGTTTCGTCCGCAAGCTTGGCACCGGCGGCGGAAAAGAATTTGATGCCGTTGTCCTCGAAAGGATTGTGCGAGGCGGAAATCACCACCCCCGCCTGCAGTCTCAGCGTGCGCGTCAGATAGGCGATCGCCGGTGTGGGCAGCGGGCCGGTCAGCAGTACATCGACACCGGCGGCGTTGAGTCCCGCCTGCAGCGCGGTTTCCAACATGTAGCCGGAGATGCGCGTATCCTTGCCGATGAGCACGCGAGGTGGCTCCCCGGCTGCCAGTCCGTTGCGATCCGCAGCCAGCACGCGACCTGCCGCGTAGCCCAGATGCATGACGAATTCGGGCGTGATGGGCGGTTTGCCTACGCGCCCGCGCACGCCGTCGGTGCCGAAATATTTACGCGTCATGGTGTTCTTCGTCTCCCTCGATAGCATTCCACACAGCCAAGGCGTCGCGCATGGCGGCGACATCGTGCACGCGGAGGATTTTCGCGCCGCGCGCGACCGCCGCCAAGTGCGCGGCGATGCCGGCATACTCGCGCTCGGCCACGGCCCGGCCGGTCAGTTGCCCCAGCATTCTTTTGCGCGACAAGCCCACCAGGACAGGCAACCCCAGCGTGGACAAATCCTCCAAGTGTCGCAGCAGTTGGAGATTGTGGGTGAGTTCCTTGCCAAAGCCGAAGCCGGGATCGACGACCAGACGCTCTCGGCCGATTCCCGCGGCCATGCAGGACTGCACGCGGGATTCCAGAAAGGCCCGCACTTCGCTTCCTACATCGGCATAGCGGGGGGCATCCTGCATGGTAAGGGGGGTTCCCCGCATGTGCATGAGGCAAACCGCCGCATCCGTGGAGGCTGCCGCTTCGAGTGCCTGCTCTTCCCGCAAGGCCGCCACGTCATTGATGATCGTCGCGCCCGCCGCAACCGCGGCGCGCATCACCTGCGCATGACGCGTATCCACCGAAACCACCAGCCCACGCCGGCTGAGCGCCTCGATCACCGGCAGCACGCGATGCATCTCCACCGCGATATCCACGGGGGCAGCGCCCGGCCGCGTTGATTCGCCGCCCACATCCAGGATGTCGGCACCCTCCTCGCGCAGGCGCAGCGCGTGGTCGATGGCTGCAGCCGAGTCAGAATACTTGCCGCCGTCGGAAAAGGAGTCCGGCGTTACGTTGACCACCCCCATAATGAGGGGGCGCGTACAGTCCAGACGAAATCCCCCTGCGTGGAGAATGCTCATAGCTTGTGCTTGAGGGCCTCACACCCCGGAGGCAGCCCGGCTGCCGGCAAGCTCAGGTTTGCAGGGGCTGTACCGGGGTTGCGTTGCCCACCGCAGGCGCATTGCCGGAGGGTGGAGCCGGCGGCGGAGAACCGCTCGGTTTGGGCGGGCGCGGCGGCCGGCCGGACATGATGTCGTCGATCTGCTCGGCATCTATGGTTTCCCATTCCAGCAGGGCATGCGCCATGCTTTCCACCTTGTCGCGGTTGTCCAGCAGGATCTGCTTGGCCAGGCCATATTGCTGGTCGATGATGCGCCGGATTTCGGCATCGACTTTTTGCATGGTGGCCTCGCTCACGTTCTTGTGCGTGGTAATGGAGCGGCCGAGGAAAACCTCGCCTTCGTTCTCGGCATACACCATGGTGCCCAACTCATTGGACATGCCCCACTGGGTGACCATCTTGCGCGCGAGGTCGGTGGCGCGCTCGAAATCGTTGGAGGCCCCGGTTGTCATGTGCTGCATGAAAATCTCCTCCGCCACACGGCCGCCGAACAGCACCGCGATCATCTGCAGCAGTTGCTCCTGGTCCATGCTGTATCGGTCTTCCGTAGGCAGTTGCATGGTCAGGCCCAACGCGCGGCCGCGGGGGATGATAGTGACCTTGTGCACCGGGTCAGTCTTGGACAGCGAGCGCGCCACGATGGCATGTCCCGATTCGTGATAGGCCGTATTGCGCCGCTCTTCCTCGGGCATGACCATGGACTTGCGCTCCGCGCCCATCATGATCTTGTCCTTGGCGCGCTCGAAATCGTCCATGTCCACCAAGCGCTTGTTGCCACGCGCGGCAAACAGCGCCGCCTCGTTGACCAAGTTGGCGAGATCCGCTCCGGAGAATCCGGGCGTGCCGCGCGCCAGGATGTCGGCGCGCACATCCGGCGCGATAGGCACTTTCCGCATGTGCACCAGCAGGATTTGCTCGCGCCCGCGGATATCGGGCAGATTTACCACCACCTGGCGGTCGAAGCGGCCCGGGCGCAGCAGCGCCGGATCGAGCACGTCGGGACGGTTGGTGGCAGCGATGACGATGACACCCGAAGTGCCTTCGAAACCGTCCATTTCCACCAACAACTGATTCAGAGTCTGCTCGCGCTCGTCGTTGCCGCCGCCCAGGCCGGCGCCGCGCTGACGGCGAAGGGCGTCGATTTCATCGATGAATATGATGCAGGGGGCATGTTTCTTGGCCTGCTCGAACATGTCCCGCACACGCGCCGCGCCGACGCCGACGAACATTTCGACGAAATCGGAGCCGGAAATGCTGAAAAACGGCACTTTGGCCTCGCCGGCGATGGCGCGGGCAAGCAAGGTCTTGCCCGTGCCCGGAGGGCCCACCATCAGCACGCCGCGCGGAATACGGCCGCCCAGTTTCTGGAATTTCGAAGGGTCCTTGAGAAAGTCCACCAACTCGGCCACGTCTTCCTTGGCTTCCTCGCAACCGGCCACGTCGGCAAAAGTGACCTGGTTGTTGGACTCATCCAGCATGCGCGCGCGGCTCTTGCCGAACGAGAACGCACCCCCGCGCCCGCCGCCCTGCATCTGGCGCATGAAGAACACCCACACGCCGATGAGCAGCAGCATGGGGAACCAGGAGATGAAGATGCTCATCAGGAAGGAGGGCTGCTCCTCCGGCTTGGCATCGATCACCACGTTATTCTTGAGCAGGTCGGACACCATCCACGGGTCGGAAGGCGCGTAGGTGGTAAACGGCTGCTGGGCGCTGGTGACGCCCTTGATGACGTTGCCTTCGATGACCACCTTGGCCACCTGGCCCTGGTGCACCTCCTCCATGAACTGGGAGTAGGGAATCTGGTTGGAATCGGCATGGCGTGTGCTCAACTGGTTGAACACCATCATGAGCACCACGGCGATCACCAGCCAGATGGCAACATTCTTGGCGAGATTGTTCACAATCGCTCCTGTACGGGCTTACGCCCACTTAACCACTTTAGACTCATTCTAAGTTGAATTCGTCCGCACCGCTACTCTCGCAGGGATTTTCCCACCAGATAGACCTCCCGGCTGCGATCCCGGGACGCCTCGGGCTTGATGCCCGAAACTTGGCGGAAAACCTGGGCCATTTGCGCTCGAAAGGCGTCGTACCCCTCGCCGTGGAACACCTTGACGACAAAGGCGCCCTCGGGTCGGAGATGCCGGCGGGCAAATTCGAGTGCCAGTTCCGCCAAATGATAGTGGCGCGCCTGATCCGCCCCCGCGATACCGGATAAGTTGGGGGCCATATCGCTCATTACAAGGTCCGCCCGGCGTTCCTGCAACAAAGCTTCCAGCCCCGCCGCGCCTTCTTCCGATGCAAAATCCGCCAGCAGAAATTCCACTCCCGGGACCGGCGCCATGGGCAGCAAGTCGATGGCCACAACCCGCCCACCCGGTCCGACTAATTGCGCGGCCACCTGGCTCCAGCCCCCTGGCGCCGCACCCAGGTCGACAACAAGGCCGCCGGGGCGGATCAGGCGTTCACGGCGCTGGATTTCCAGCAGCTTGTAGGCGGCACGGGAGCGATATCCCTCCTTTTGCGCCAGCTTCACATAGGGGTCCGACACATGCTGGTGCATCCAGGCGCGGCCGGATTTGCTGCGTTTCATGCTCTATCGGCTAAAATGGCGCGCTCTCTGAACCGGCCTTCGACATGCAGCTTACCGCCGCCCAGCGCCAATATCTCAAGGGGCTCGCCCATGCGCGCCATCCCGTGGTCATTATCGGCGACAAAGGCCTGAGTCCCGCTGTAGCCAAGGAGATCGAACGCGCGCTGGCGGCGCACGAGCTCATCAAGGTGAAGGTCGCCAGTTCCGACAAGGTCCAGCGCGAGGCCTGGCTGCAAAGCCTGTGCGAGGCGTTGGGCGCCGCTCCGGTGCAGCACATCGGTAAGATGCTGGTGCTTTACCGCCCGGCGGAAAATCCTGCGATCCACCTGCCCTGACATCAGGCTAGCTTGGCCCGCGCCACCAGCCAAAGACCGAGCAGGCTCTGGATCAGGTAGACGAAGCTGGAAATACCGTGCCACGCGACAAAACGGTTGCGGAACGCCGATTCCATCACCGCGCGCGGCAGGGCCTGTTCCTTGAGACTTTCCATGATGGGCTGAAAGCCGTAACGCTGCGCCAGCGTCAGCGCCAGCATCACCAGCACGGCCCAGAAAAAACCGCCCTTGAGCGCCGTCAGGCCATCCTGCCCCAGGCGATAGATCAGCAGATAGACGCCGGCGACCAACCCTACATAGGCGATCCATTTGAACAAACCCCCGGCCAAATTGCCGGCAAGCTGCTTATCGGCGAGATGCGCGAACAGGTTGGGCGCTGCGATGTAGCCGATCGCCCACAGGCCGCCCACCCAGGCGACGAGAAGCACCGAGGCGAGGCCGCCAGCGAGAAATTTCATGGCCTTGCAGTCCTCAAACAGTCACGCAGGCCGCGCGTCGACTCAGACATAACGCACATCGAGTACTTCGTACTGGCGCTCGCCACCCGGCGCCTGGACGTGCGCCGTATCGCCGCTGAACTTGCCGATGAGCGCGCGCGCGATAGGGGAAGAGACGGAAATCTTGCCCGCCTTGATGTCGGCCTCGTCGTCGCCCACGATCTGGTAGGTCACGGTGTCGCCGGAATCGGCATCTTCCAGTTCCACGGTGGCGCCGAACACCACTTTGCCGTCGGCATCGAGTTCTGCCGGATTGATGATCTGGGCGTTGGAAAGCTTGGCCTCCAGTTCCGCAATGCGTCCCTCGATGAAGCCCTGGCGTTCCTTGGCCGCGTCATACTCGGCGTTTTCCGAAAGATCGCCCTGGGCGCGCGCTTCCGCGATCGCCTGGATCACGTTGGGGCGCTGCACGGTCTTGAGATGGTGCAGTTCCTGGCGCAATTTTTCCGCGCCCGCTACGGTGAGGGGTATCTTGCTCACGATCTACCTCGCTGACGAAATGTAGAAAAAGCCCCTGGACTTTTTCAATGCAGACTACGGTGCAGCGACTGCACCGAATAGACTTTCAACTCCGAATTGTACTTGAGGCCCAGGCAGGCCGCGCGCGCGCCAGCCAGGGTAGTGTAGTAGGTCACCTTGCGAGCCAGGGCCTCGGCACGTATGGAATAGGAATCTTGTACTGCCCGCTTGTCTTCCACGGTATTGACGATCAGGGCGACCTCGTTGTTTTTGATCATGTCGACGATGTGCGGGCGCCCTTCTTTCACCTTGTTCACCGGCGTGACAGGAATGCCGGCCTCGCCGATGGCCTGGGCGGTGCCGCGCGTCGCCAGCAAAGTGTAGCCCAGCGCGTGCAGGTCGCGCGCGATCTCCACCGCCCCGGGGCGGTCGGCATGCTTGACGCTGATGAACACGCGCCCGGATTTTGGCAGCTTGACACCGGCCGCCAACTGCGATTTGACGAAAGCCTCGCCGAAGCTCTCTCCTACCCCCATGACCTCGCCGGTAGACTTCATTTCCGGCCCGAGCAACGGGTCCACGCCGGGGAACTTGTTGAATGGGAAAACCGCCTCCTTCACCGCGTAATAGGGCGGAATGATTTCCCGCGTGACCCCCTGGCTGGCCAGGCTCTGCCCGGCCATGCAACGGGCGGCCACTTTGGCCAAGGGGGTGCGAATCGCCTTGGATACGTAGGGCACGGTGCGCGAGGCACGGGGGTTCACTTCCAGCACGTAGACCGTGTTGTTCTGGATGGCGAACTGCACGTTCATCAGGCCCTTCACTTTCAGGGCGCGGGCCATGGCCACGGTCTGGCGCCGCAGCTCATCCTGCAGCGCCGGGGACAAGCTGAAAGGCGGCAAGGAACAGGCGGAGTCGCCGGAATGCACGCCGGCCTGCTCGATGTGCTCCATGATGCCGCCGATCACCACCTCTTCACCGTCCGAGATGGCGTCCACGTCCACTTCGATGGCGTCGTTGAGGAAGCGGTCCAGCAGTACCGGGGAATCGTTGGAAACCTTGACGGCCTCGGTCATGTAGCGGCGCAGGTCGGCCTCTTCGCGCACGATTTCCATGGCGCGCCCACCCAGCACGTAGGAGGGCCGCACCACCAGCGGGTAGCCGATTTCGGCCGCCCCGCTCAGGGCCTGCTCTTCGGTACGGGCGGTGCGGTTGGGCGGCTGCTTCAGACCCAGCTCGTGCAGCATCTTCTGGAAACGCTCGCGGTCTTCCGCGGCGTCTATCATGTCCGGGCTGGTGCCAATGATGGGTACGCCGTTCTTCTCCAGGTCGCGCGCCAGCTTGAGCGGCGTCTGCCCGCCATACTGCACGATCACGCCCCAGGGCTTCTCGACGCGCACGATTTCCAGCACGTCTTCCAGCGTCAGCGGCTCGAAATACAGGCGGTCGGAGGTGTCGTAATCCGTCGAAACCGTCTCCGGATTGCAATTGACCATGATGGTCTCGTAGCCGTCTTCGCGCATGGCCAGCGCGGCATGCACGCAGCAGTAGTCGAATTCGATGCCCTGGCCGATGCGGTTCGGACCGCCCCCCAGCACCATGATCTTCTTCCGATCGCTGGGCTTGGCCTCGCATTCCTCCTCGTAGCTGGAGTACATGTAGGCGGTCTGGGTGGCAAATTCTGCCGCGCAGGTGTCCACCCGCTTATAGATCGGGTGGACATCGAGTTCCCCGCGCCGTGCACGCACGGCATGCTGATCGGTGTTGAGCAACCGTGCCAAGCGCTGGTCGGAGAAGCCCATGCGCTTGAGGCGCCAAAGTTCCTCCTTGCCCAGACTGGCCAGCCCGCGCCCGCGCAAGGCGCCTTCCGCCGCCACGATGCCCTCGATCTGCGCCAGAAACCAGGGGTCGATGTAGGTAATGGCATGGATTTCCTCCAGGCTCATGCCGATGCGGAAAGCATCTCCCACGTACCAGATACGGTCCGGGCCGGGGTTGCCCAGTTCCTGCTCGATCACATCCTGGTCGGTGGTACGCTCATCCAACCCGTCCGCACCCACCTCCAGGCCGCGCAGCGCCTTTTGCAGCGACTCTTGCTGGGTGCGGCCGATGGCCATGACCTCGCCCACCGACTTCATCTGGGTGGTAAGGCGGTCATTGGCTTGGGGGAATTTCTCGAAGGCGAAACGCGGAATCTTTGTGACCACGTAATCGATGGACGGCTCAAAGCTCGCCGGCGTGGCCCCGCCAGTGATGTCGTTCTTGAGTTCGTCCAACGTATAGCCCACCGCAAGCTTGGCTGCGACCTTGGCGATGGGAAAGCCGGTGGCCTTGGAAGCCAAAGCGGAGGAGCGGGATACGCGCGGATTCATCTCGATCACCACCATGCGCCCGTCTTTCGGGTTGATGGCGAACTGCACATTGGAACCGCCCGTGTCCACGCCGATCTCGCGCAGCACCGCCAGGGAAGCATCGCGCATGACCTGGTATTCCTTGTCGGTGAGCGTCTGCGCAGGAGCCACGGTGATGGAATCGCCCGTGTGCACACCCATGGCGTCGAGGTTTTCGATCGAGCAAACGATGATGCAGTTGTCGGCGCGGTCCCGCACCACCTCCATCTCATACTCTTTCCAGCCGATGAGGGATTCCTCGATCAGCAATTCCTTGGTGGGGGACGCATCCAACCCTCGCTCGCAAATGGCGATGAACTCGTCCTTGTTGTAGGCAATGCCCCCGCCCGTGCCGGCCAGGGTGAAGCTCGGGCGGATGATGACGGGGAAACCTATTCCCGCCTGTACCTGCCACGCCTCCTCCAGGCTGTGGGCGATGCCGGAACGCGCGGAAGCCAGGCCGATGCGGGTCATCGCCAGCTTGAATTTCTCGCGGTCCTCGGCCTTGTCGATGGCCTCCTTGGACGCACCGATCATCTCCACGCCGAACTTTTCCAGCACCCCATGCTTGGCCAGGTCCAGCGCGCAGTTGAGCGCGGTCTGGCCACCCATGGTGGGCAACAAGGCGTCAGGACGCTCCTTCTCGATGATCTTTTCCAGCACCTGCCACTGGATGGGCTCGATGTAGGTCACATCGGCCATGTTGGGGTCGGTCATGATGGTGGCCGGGTTGGAGTTCACCAGGATGACTTTGTAGCCCTCTTCGCGCAGCGCTTTGCAGGCCTGGGCGCCGGAATAGTCGAACTCGCAGGCCTGGCCGATGATGATGGGACCGGCGCCGATGATGAGGATGGTCTGGATGTCTGTACGCTTGGGCATAAGGCTCAGCGGTGTCTTTTCTCGGCCATGAGGGCCGTGAAGCGGTCGAAAAGGTAGCCGATGTCGTGGGGCCCGGGGCTGGCTTCCGGATGCCCCTGGAAGCTGAATGCCGGGGCGTCGGTGCGAGCCATGCCCTGCAGGGAGCCGTCGAACAAGGACACATGCGTGGCACGCAAATTATCGGGCAGGCTGCCGGCGTCGACGGCAAAACCATGGTTCTGGCTGGTGATGGCCACCCGCCCTGTGGCGAGGTCTTTTACCGGGTGATTGGCGCCGTGATGGCCGAACTTCATCTTCACGGTTTTTGCCCCGCTGGCAAGCGCCAGGAGCTGATGGCCAAGGCAGATGCCGAAGGTGGGCACTTTGTGATCAATGAGTTCACGGATCGCGCGGATGGCGTAATCGCAAGGCGCAGGATCCCCGGGGCCATTGGAGAGCAGCACGCCATCGGGACTGGCCGCCATAACCTCCCGCGCCGTAGTCCGGGCGGGAACCACCGTTACCTTGCAATCCCGCTCGGCGAGCATGCGCAGGATGTTGAACTTGATCCCGTAATCGAACGCCACGACATGAAAGCGATCGGCCTTGCCCCGGCCATAGCCGCTGCCGGGCTTCCATTGCGCCTCCGTCCATTCATAAGCCTGCGCGCAACTGACCTCCTGGGCCAGGTCCATGCCGGACAGCCCAGGGAAGGCGCGCGCCGCGGCCAGAGCCCGTGCCTCGTCGAGGTCGCCCGCCATCAGGCAGCCGTTCTGGGCGCCCTTTTCGCGCAGGATGCGGGTCAGGCGGCGCGTATCGATGTCGGCGATCGCCACCACCCCGGCATCGCGCAAATAGGCGCTCAGGGAGCGGTCGGCGCGAAAATTGGAGTAGCGCCCGGGCACGTCGCGCACTACCAGTCCGGCGGCATAGACCTTTGCCGATTCGACGTCCTCGGCATTGATGCCGTAATTGCCGATATGCGGATAGGTCAGCGTGACGATCTGGCGGAAATAAGAAGGGTCGGTGAGGATTTCCTGATAGCCGGTGAGTGCCGTATTGAACACCACTTCGCCTACCGACATGCCCTCGGCACCGATGGATGCGCCGCGGAACACCGAGCCGTCGGCGAGCGCGAGTAGGGCAGGCTTGACCTCGGGCAAGGAAGACTCCAATCGTTTGGAACGGACGCAAAACGAAGGCGAGACACCTGGCAGCCTGCCAAGCGTGTTCTCGCCTGATTGAGGCCGAATTATAGCCTTATCGGCCCTTTGCCGGCAATGCGCGCGGGCGCGAAATCAGTCGAGTCCGAGCACGTCGCGCATGTCGTAAAGGCCGGCCGGCCGGCCTTGCAGCCACTTGGCGGCACGCAGCGCCCCTTGCGCGAAGGTGAGCCGGCTGGAGGCCTTGTGGGTGAGTTCGATGCGTTCGCCGATGCCGGCGAAAAGCACAGTGTGGTCACCCACGATGTCGCCGCCGCGCACGGTGGCAAAGCCTATGGTGTCGGCGCGGCGCTCACCGGTCACGCCTTCACGCCCGTACACGGCGCACCGGCTCAGATCGCGTCCCAGCGCACCGGCCACCGCCTGGCCCAAGCCCAAGGCCGTGCCGGAAGGCGCGTCGATCTTGTGGCGATGATGGGCCTCGATGATCTCGATGTCGTAGCCTTCGGCCAGGGCGCGCGCGGCGGTTTCCGCCAGTTTCATGAGCAGGTTCACACCCACGCTCATGTTCGGCGCAAACACGACCGGCACGGTGCGCGCGGTTTCGGCGATGGCCTGCTTTTGCGCGGCATCGAAACCGGTAGTGCCGAGCACCAGCACCACACCCTGCGCCCGGCAGGCTTCCAGATGGCGTAGGGAGGCTTCCGGCCGAGTGAAATCGATCAGCACATTGGCACCGTTCAGGGCCGCGACGACATCGTCGCCGACCCTGATGCCTGGTGCGACCTCGCGTCCCAGCGCCGCGCTGCCGCCACGGTCCAGCGCCCCATGCAGGCGGCATTGGCCGTCCTGCGTGATGGCCTCCAGAAGCGCCTGCCCCATGCGCCCCGAGACACCGGCGATGACGGTGTTGATCATGGTCACTGGCCTTGCGTCGGAGCGCTGCTCTCTGCCGGGGCCGCAGGCTCGGCAGGGAAAGTTGGCGTGGCCGGCTGGGGTAGCGTGGTGGACGGCGTCAGTTGCAGAGGGGTGGTCTTTTCTGTTTTGTCCGTTTTGCCCGGCGCGGGTGCGGGCTCGGCGCCGGGGGTTCCCAGCGGGGGCACTACGGTCGTTTCAGCGCCGGTGGGCGTCTGCTCCCCGGCGCCGGACTGGGCAGGCGGAGCGGCCTGCAGCAAGGCGGCCGGCGCAGTGTCCGCGCCCATGCCGACTTCCTCCACGCGCCCCAGGCTGTCGCCCTTGAAGAATAAGCTGACGCGGCGCTTCTCCGTGAGCACGCCGGCTTTGTGGAATTCGTACACATAATCCCAGCGGTCGGCGCGGAACAAATCCTCCGTCAGCGGTGTGCCCAAAATGAAGCGGACCTGGGAACGGCTCATGCCCGGTTTGAGCTTGGCCACCATGTCCGGGGTAACCACATTGCCCTGCTGGACATTGATTACATAGGGAAAATGCACGTTGCTGCAGCCCCCGGCGAGAAGTGCCAGGAGGACGATGGGAGATAGGCGCATACCTAAGGGGGAAGGTTGTTTTTGCAAAGAATGGCACTATGATACCCGAGTTCCACCCCCAAGGAGGCTCGCCATGGGCAGCCCCAGTCACCTGAAGAACATCGGCCTGAAAGCCACCCTGCCGCGCCTGAAAATCCTGGATTTATTCGAGCAGAGTGAAAAACGCCACCTCACCGCCGAAGAAGTGTACCGCCATCTCATCGATGAAGGCCAGGACATCGGCCTGGCTACCGTCTACCGTGTGCTCACCCAGTTCGAGCAGGCCGGCCTCTTGATGCGCCATCACTTCGATTCCGACAAGGCCGTGTTCGAACTCAACGAGGGCCACCATCACGACCATCTGGTGTGCTTGCAATGCGGCCGGGTAGAAGAATTCGTCGACAGCGAGATCGAAAAGCGCCAAAAAGCCATCGCCAAGGAGCGCGGCTTCACCATCCATGACCATTCGCTGCAGATTTATGCCGACTGCACCAAAAGCCCGTGCCCACATTTCAGCGGCGAGCCGAAGAAATATCGCGCCGGCTGAAATCAGGCGCTGCCCCACATGAGCGAAAGGCAGGATCCGGCCGTCATCGGCCTCGTCTCCATCAGCGACCGCGCCAGCCAGGGCGTATATCAAGACCAGGGCCTGCCTACACTCAAGGCGTGGATCGAACGCACGGTGCTGAATCCCTGCACCTTCGAAACCCGCCTGATCCCCGACGAGCGCCCTGTCATCGAGGCCACGCTGCGCGAACTCGCCGATAGCAAACATTGCTGCCTGATATTGACCACCGGCGGCACGGGT
>JAJZSR010000191.1 GCA_021849595.1 Pseudomonadota bacterium
CCAGCCCTTGCAGACCATCCGCCACGGCGGCGCGCAATGCCGCCCGGCTCTCCACCACACGCCGCCCCGGCCCGTGCCCGCGTCGCCACAGATAAAGCGGCAAGGCGACGCCGCCGAGCAGCAGAAACCCCCCGGTGGCAAGCGCAACGGCAGGGCTGAAGATCGCCATGACGGCCAGGATGGCCAACACGCCGAGTCCAGCCACGCCCAGCGGGACGAGAAAACGCAGGTAGACATGATCCAGCGTATCGATGTCGGCCTGGATGCGGTTCGCCAGATCGGCGCTGCGGTATTGCATGAGCCGCGCCGGCGCCAAGGGCTCGACATGCTCGTAAAACCAGACGCGCAAACGGGCAAGCAGGCGGAAAGTTGCCTCGTGCGTGACCAGCCGCTCCACATAACGTCCGCCGGTGCGCACGATGGCAAACAGGCGGATCAACGCCGCCGGCGTGAAATAGTTCATGGCCGCACCGGCCAGGCCGACCAGCGCCATGGCTGCGATGAACCATCCCGAAACCGCCATCAGCCCGACATTGGCCAGCAGCGTCGCCAATGCCAAAACCATGCCGGCCCCAAGCCAGCCCTTGTAGGGGCTCATGAGCCGCACCACGCGGCGGAAATCGGCGCGTTCCTGATTTTCCCGCGCGCCGTTCATGCGCCCGCTCCCGCGCGCGCCAATTGCGCATAAGCGCCGCCGCGCGCGAGCAGTTCCGCGCGCGCGCCCGCCTCGACGACGCGCCCCTGCTCCAGCACCACGACCCGATCGGCGAGCGCGAGCGTGCCCAGACGATGCGCCGCCATGATGAGGGTGCGTCCGCGGGCGAGCTGTCCGATCGCCTCCATCACAGCAGCCTGCGTTTGCCCATCCAGGTGGGCAGTAGCCTCGTCGAGCAGCACCAGAGGGGCATCCTTCAAAAAAGCCCGCGCCAGCGCCAGGCGCTGCATCTGACCGCCGGACAGGCCCGCCCCCCGTTCCCCGACCAGGGTGTGATAACCCTGAGGCAGGGCGGCGATGAAATCATGCGCTCGGGCAGCACGGGCGGCTGCCTCGACCTCCTCCGGGCTCGCGCCGGGGCGCGCCAAGCAGATGTTGTCGAGCACGCTCATGGCGAACACATGGGGACGCTGCGGCACCCAGGCCACCCGCGCCAGCCAGGCACTCTCGTCCAGGGCGGACAAATCCTGCCCATTCACTCGTATGCTGCCCGCCTGCGGCTGCGCGAATGCCAGCAGCAATTGCAACACCGTGCTTTTGCCCGCGCCGCTCGCGCCGACCAGGGCAGTGATGCGCCCCGGCTCCGCCCGGAACGAGGCGTCCTGCAAAGCGGGACGGCCCGCCTCGTAAGCGAACCCCACACCCCGAAACTCCACGCCCAGCGGCGCCTGCGGCAGCGGCAACGTGTCCGCCCGTGCCGCTCGTTGCGGCATGGGCATCTCGAAAATCTCCAACATGCCTTCGGCCGCACCGATCGCTTCCATACGGGCATGGTAATGGCCGCCCAGGGAGCGCAAGGGAAGGTAATATTCCGGCGCCAGCAGCAGCACGAAGAAACCGGGCAAAAACGCCATGTCGCCCCACAGCAGGCGGAAGCCGATCAAGACGGCCACCACGGCAATGCTCACGGTGGAGAGGAATTCCAAAATCACGGAAGAGAGAAAGGCCACGCGCAGCACCTTCATCGTGCTGCGCCGATAGGCCTGGGAGATTTCCTCCACCACCCGCGCC
The DNA here is from genome assembly GCA_021849595.1 of Pseudomonadota bacterium. Lineage (GTDB taxonomy): Bacteria > Pseudomonadota > Gammaproteobacteria > Burkholderiales > Thiobacillaceae > JAJXXS01. Next base: position 1,727 of record JAJZSR010000191.1, read on the forward strand.
TCGCGCCGGCTGGCGCCAAACAGCTTGAGCGTAGCAATGCCTTGCAGGGAATCGAGGAAGCGCGCGCTCATGCGCGCCAACTGGCGCCATTGCCGCTGATTGAGATCCTCCGCCCCCTTGCCCACCAAGATCATGAACAGCGGGATCAGTGGCGCGGTCAGCACCAGCACCAGCCCCGACACCCAGTCGGCAGGGAAGACCGCCACCAGAATGGCGATGGGCAGCAGAGCGCTCAAGGCACGATTGGGCAGCCAGCGTGCATAGTAGCCCTGCAAGGCCTCGATGCCGGCGGCCACGCGGTTGGCCAAGTCGCCGCTGGCGCGCGAGGCGAGCCACAGCGGGCCCAGCATCTGGAGGCGGCCATACAGCTCGGCGCGCAATTTGCCCTGTATCTGCGCCCCGGCATCGAAAGCCACTCTTTCCGCAGCGCGCACGAGCAGAAAACGCAGCAGGAAAATCGGCAGCAAGGCCCACAGCCAGGGCAGTGCGGCAGGAAGCGCCTGGTGCTTGATGGCTACCAGATCGATCGCCCGGGCAAGCAGCCAGGCCTGGAGGATGAGCAAGCTGCCATTGGCCATCCCAAGCACCAATGCCAGGTTGAGTTGCCCGCGCAGACGCGATCGTTGCGCTTTCAGCCAGGCTTCGACGGGATTCAAGGGATGTATGCGCCGCCGATTACCGCGGCATTGGGCGAGGAAGACAGGTAATGTTATTTTACAGGTTTGGCTCTATGGCCACCACGCCAGTCCGCATCAAGGGAGTCCCCAGCATGGCAATTTACCGACGCATTCTCATGGCCACCGACGGCAGCCCCGGCACGGCGGTGACGCTGGCCCACGCCGAAGCCCTGGCCGCCGATCAGAACGCCCAGCTCAAACTCATCACGGTGGTCGACGAAGCCATCGGCAGTTACATGGGCGGGGAACTGGCCTGGATCGATCCGGCCACGCTGCGCAACAATCTTCTGGAAGGCGCCCGCCAAGTGCTGGAGCGAGCCGCAGAGCACGCTCGGGCTGCGGGGCTCGCCGTCGAAACCGAATTGATCGAAGCCCCCGAGGGCCATGTCGGCCGGGCCATCATCGGCGCCGCCAATGACTGGCCCGCGGATCTGCTGGTGGTGTCCACGCACGGCCGCCACGGGCTCACGCGCCTGGTCCTGGGCAGCATGGCGGAAACCCTCGTGCGCTGGGGCAACCTGCCCATCCTGGTGGTGCCGGCAGGGGACGCGGGGACGGGCAAGGCGGCGCCATGATAGACAATTTCCGCGACCACGCCGCCAACGAGCGCACCTATCTCGCCTGGGTGCGCACTTCGGTGGCCTTGATGGCCTTCGGCTTCGTGATCGAAAAGTTCGACCTGTTCCTTCGCTACCTTGGCGAAGCCAAGGGACTTGCCGGCATCAAGATTCAGAGCGCCCATGCAGTGGGGGTCGGGATGACCCTCATCGGCGTCGGCCTGGTCATGAACCTGCTCGCCGCCTGGAGCTTTTTGCGCAACCGCCGCCTGATCGACGCGGCAGATAAACAAAGCCTGGGCAGCGCCCTTCCCAACCTCGCCCTCGGCGCGATCGTCGCTGTCCTGGGCATCTTCCTCATCGCTTACCTGAGCAGGGAATTGTTCAACTGAAGCGGCTCAGGGAGCGGCCCCCTCGGGCTTGGCCGCAGCGGAGGCCGGCTCGGCATTGAGGTCCTTGGCCAGATACATGTACATGGCCGGAACGACGAAGAGCGAGAACAGCGAGCCTATACCCAGCCCGGTGAAGATCACTAGACCCATGTCGAAGCGGCTTACGGCCCCCGGCCCGCCGGACAGGATCAGCGGCAGCACGCCGAACACCATGGCCCCCGTGGTCATGAGGATGGGCCGCAACCGTATGCTGGATGCTTTCTCCACGGCCTCGCGCTTGCTCAACCCTTCCTGCTTCTGCACCTGATTGGCGAACTGCACGATGAGGATGCCCTGCTTGGCGATCAGTCCAATCAGCGTAATGAGCCCGACCTCGGTATAGATATTGATGGTGGCAAACCCCAGGCTCAGGAATATCAACGCGCCGCTGATGGACATGGGCACGGTGGCGAGCACGATGAAAGGATCCCTGAAGCTCTCGAACTGCGCCGCCAGGAGCAGGTAGATCATGACGATGGCGAGCACGAAGGTGAAGATGAGGCCGAGATCGG
>JAJZSR010000033.1 GCA_021849595.1 Pseudomonadota bacterium
GGCGGTGGCGGTCCAGCCGGAGTTCGATTACGACTTGCTGGTCACCCCCAAAGGCATTTTGATCCTGGTGAAGGAACTGGCCGATGCCGCGCTCAAGCGCTATGGCATCGACGCCGTGGAAGTACTGGCCCAAGTGAAGGGTCGGACGCTCGAGGGCCTGCTGCTGCAGCACCCCTTCCAGGACCGCCGGGTGCCCGTCATCTGCGGCGAGCACGTCACCCTGGAAGCTGGCACGGGCCTGGTACACACGGCTCCCGGCCATGGCCTGGAAGATTATGTGGTGGGCAGCCGCTATGGCCTCAAGGTGGACAATCCGGTGGGCGATGACGGCCGCTTCTATGACGGCGTACCGGATGTGGGGGGCAAATCAGTCTGGGATGCCAACCCTGTCATCGTGGAACTGCTGAATCGTCGCGGACTGCTCCTCGCTCATGAGCAGTTGCGCCACAGCTACCCCCACTGCTGGCGCCATAAAACGCCCATCATTTTCCGCGCCACGCGCCAATGGTTCATCGGCATGGACCGCCATGGCGGGGGGGAGAAGGTCGCCGGCCAGACCCTGCGCCAGCATGCCCTGCGGGCGGTGGACGCAACCCGCTTCTTCCCCTCCTGGGGCCGCGAGCGGCTCACCGCCATGATCAAGGGCCGTCCCGACTGGTGCGTGTCGCGCCAGCGCAATTGGGGCGTACCCATGCCCTTCTTTACCCACAAGGAAACCGGGGAACTCCATCCGCGCACGGCGGAAATCCTCGAACAAGTGGCCCAAAAGGTCGAACAGCAGGGCATCGAAGCCTGGTTCGCGCTTGAGCCGGAAAATCTGTTGGGTGAGGACGCCGCTCATTACGACAAGTCGGGCGACACCCTGGACGTCTGGTTCGATTCCGGCAGCACGCACGCCTGCGTGCTCAAGGAGCGCCCCGAGCTGCGTCATCCCGCGGATCTTTATCTGGAAGGCTCGGATCAGCACCGCGGCTGGTTCCAGTCCTCCCTGCTCACGGGCTGCGCAACCGATGGCTATGCGCCGTATGGCGCGCTCCTGACACACGGTTTCGTGGTGGATGCCACGGGCCACAAAATGAGCAAATCGCGCGGCAACGGCATCGAGCCGCAGCAAATCGCCAACACCCTGGGCGCCGACATTTTGCGCCTGTGGGTGGCTTCCACCGACTACTCCGGCGAACTGTCTCTGTCCGACGAAATCCTCAAGCGCGTCGTGGAAGGCTATCGCCGGCTGAGAAATACGCTGCGTTTCCTGCTCGCCAATACCGCCGATTTCGATCCGGCCGGCCATGCCCTGCCGCCGGCTGCCTGGCTGACCATAGACCGCTATGCCCTGGCTTTGACGCGCCGGCTGCAAAACGAGCTTGCGGAGCATTACGCAAACTACGAATTCCACCAAGTCGCGCAGAAGCTGCAGACTTTCTGTTCGGAGGATCTGGGCGGCTTTTACCTGGACATCCTCAAGGACCGCCTCTACACCGCTGCGGCCGATTCGCCCGCCCGGCGTGCCGCGCAAAACGCGCTCTGGCACATACTCCAGGCGCTGACCCGGCTCATGGCCCCGATCCTCAGCTTCACTGCCGAGGAGATACACAGCCTGCTCAGCGGCAGCGCGCAGGACAGCGTCTTCTTCCATACCTGGCACGAGTTGCCGGAACAGGATGAGGAGGCGTCGTTCCTGGAACGCTGGACGCGCATTCGCGCCATGCGCAGCCAAGTGCAAAAGCATCTTGAGGAATTGCGCGTGGCGGGCGCCATCGGCTCATCCCTGCAGGCGGAGGTCACGCTGCACGCGCGGCCGGAGAGCTATACCGATCTAGCCGCCTTGGGAGACGACCTGCGCTTTGTCCTCATCGTTTCCGCCGCCAAGGTTCTCCCTGCCGCGGAAGATCGCGTCGAGGCGATCGCCAGCGCGCATGCGAAATGCGAGCGCTGCTGGCATTACCGCGACGATGTCGGAAACAACGCCGAGCATCCCGCCTTGTGCGGGCGTTGCGTAAGCAATCTGTTCGGCGCCGGGGAGCCCAGGCAACATGCTTAAATGGATTGCCCTCGCCTTGGCCGTGATAGGCGTGGACCAGTACACCAAGGCACTGGTTACCTCCCACATTCCCCTGGGTTCCGGCATCGTGCTGACGCCGTTTTTCACCTTGGTCGACATCCACAACAGCGGCGCGGCGTTCAGCCTGTTTGCCTCGGAACCCGGCTGGCAACGGGTGCTCTTCATCGTCGTCGCCAGCATCGCCAGCGCCATCTTGTTGTTCCTGCTCCACCGCGCGCGCAGCAAGCCGCTGATGGCGACCGCCCTGTCTCTTATCCTGGGCGGCGCTTTGGGCAACCTGCTGGATCGCATTCGCCTGGGCGAAGTCGTGGACTTTCTCTATTTTCACTGGGGCAGCCTGGGCTGGCCGGCTTTCAATGCCGCCGACTCGGCCATCACCGTAGGCGCGGCCTTGCTCGTATGGGACAGCCTGAGGAGCAAGCGCCGATGAGCGGCCCGACGGCCCGGCCCGGCGACCGGGTACTGCTGCGCTACGCCCTGCGGTTCGAGAACGGCATGGTTATCGTGTCCAATCTCGAAGATGCCGAACCCGAAACCATCCGCCTGGGGGACGGCACTCTGGCAGCGGGACTGGAAGAGGTGGTGATCGGCCTGGCGGAGGGCCAGCGCAGGCGCGCGCTGCTGGCCCCCGAGGCTGGTTTCGGCCAGACCGATCCGGCGCTCGTGCATAACCTGGCGCTGAGCAAGCTGCCGGTCGAGCCGGCATTGTGCGCCGGCACCCTGATGGAGTTCAGCCTGCCCGATGGACGCACCCTCGCCGGGCACGTGCTGGAAGTCGATCCGCAATACGCCCGGGTGGATTTCAACCATCCCCTGGCCGGCCACACCGTCGAATTCGACGTGGAACTGGTCCGCGTCCTCCCTTCTGCCTGAATTCCCGACATGTGTGCCTCTCCGATCAAGACCGTCCTGCTGGCGAATCCGCGCGGCTTCTGCGCCGGCGTGGATCGCGCCATCGCCATCGTCGAACGTGCTCTGGAAAAATTCGGTGCGCCGATCTACGTGCGTCATGAGGTGGTCCATAACCGTTACGTGGTTGACTCCCTCAAGGCCAAGGGCGCGGTTTTTGTCGAGGAACTCGCCGAAGTGCCCTCGGGGGCCACGGTCATCTTCAGCGCCCACGGCGTGCCCAAGGCCGTACGGCGGGAAGCGGAAACGCGCGGCCTCAAAGTGTTCGATGCCACCTGCCCGTTGGTGACCAAGGTGCACGTCGAGGTCGCCAAAATGCGGGAACTGGGGCTGGAAATCGTCATGGTGGGCCATCGCGGCCACCCCGAGGCGGAGGGCACCATGGGCCAGAGCGAACGCGGCATGCATTTTGTCGAGAGCGAGGCGGATGTGGCGCGGCTGACGGTTCCCGCAGGCACGAAGCTGGCTTATGTGACGCAGACGACTTTGTCGGTCGACGATGCCGCACGCGTGGTCGCGGCGCTCAAGCGGCGCTTCCCGGACATCGTCGGCCCCAAGAAGGACGACATCTGCTACGCCACGCAAAACCGCCAAGATGCGGTGCGCCAGATGGCGCGCGAATGCGACGTGGTGATCATCGTGGGCTCCCGCAACAGTTCCAACTCCAACCGCCTGCGCGAGGTTGCCGCCAACCTCGGCGTTTCCGCCTATCTGGTGGATCGTGCCAGCGACATCGATCAGGCCTGGCTGGCGGGCAAAACGCGCGTGGGGGTGAGTGCGGGCGCGTCGGCGCCGGAAATCCTGGTGGACGAAGTCATCGATCGCCTGACGGCGCTGGGGGCCGGTGCGCCCAGGCAACTCCAGGGAGTGGTAGAAAAGGTCGATTTTCCCTTGCCCAAGGGCCTGAACTGACGCCGGGGAACGAAACAAAAAAGCCGGGGTTGCCCCCGGCTGCGCGCTTTGGCCGCGCATTCCGCAGCCAAACGGCTTGGTCTTACTTCTTCATCTCTTCTTTCTTCATTTCTTCTTTTTTCACCGCTTTTTTCACGGCGTGCTTTTTCACGACGTGCTTCTTCGCGACGTAATGCTTTTTCTTCATCACTTTGTGAGCAGCCGGCTTTTCCTTGGCGGCCTCGGCGGCGGGGGCTTCGGCAGCCATCGCGGCAGTGGCGGCAAAGGTGGACAGCACCAGGGCGGCGAGCAGTTTGTTCATAGCAGGTCTTCCTTGTATGAGATTAAAAATGCGACAGATCGGTCTGTCACGTGCTCTAACGCTCGGCCTGCCAGGCGGTTGACACGACGGGCAAAAAAATTCAAGGCTACGGGGCGGGTTTCGGCGCGGCTTGTGGGGACAAGGCCCTGGGCGGCTGGGCGGCGCGCTGGCGCTCCCACTTCTGCCGCAAGGACTGCTGGATCTTGGGAGGCAGGGCCTTGTATTTGAGGTAATTCTCCCTCGCCACCCGGCGTTGCGCCGGGGTCATGGTGGCCCAGGCATGCAGGCGTTTTTGAAATCGCGCCTGAGCCGCCGGTTTCATTTTGTAGTAATGATCGGCAGCATGGATGAGGTGGCGGCGCTGTTCTCGGGACAGGCGCGGCCATTCGTTGGCCAGCGGCGCAAGCACCTGCTTTTCCGCCGGCGTCAGCGCCGCCCAAGTGGGCTTGTCGGCCACCTGGGCAGCGGCCGCGCCCGCGAGCGCAAGCCAAAGCGCGAGCACCGCTACTGCTGCGCGTGCTCTTGCAGCCATTGCACGAATTGCGGATTGGTGAAAGCGCCCGGAGGCAATTCGCCCCCCAGCAGCGCGGCGTCTACCTCGCCGATGGTACGCTGGCGATCCCCATTCCAGTGGTAGGCCCCCAGCCCGCCCAGCAACAGCGCCAAAAGCAGGCTGCCGGCCATGATGCGGTGCTGGTGCAACCAGCGGCGTCCCAGCGACAGCGATCCATGCTGGCGCATTGCCGCCTCCGGGTGATATATCGCCTGCTTGCGCCTATGTTCCAGGCGGCTCACAGCCCGCGCAGGGATACGCCGCACCAGGATATCCAAATGCCGCGCCAGCGATTCGGGAGGAAGTGTGATCTTTTTCATAGCTCAATACCATAGGATGCCAAGGCCTTGCCCAGGGCCGCAACCGCACGCGAGCAGTGGGTTTTCACGCTACCTTCCGTGCAGCCCATGGCCTCGGCCGTCTGCGCCGTGTCCATTCCCTCCCAATAACGCAGCAAGAAGGCTTGGCGTTGACGCAGCGGCAACTCCTGCAGGCACTTTTCTATGATGGCCAGACGTTGCCCCTGCGCCAGGCGTACGGCCGGATCGTCGCTTTCGTCGCCGGGCGGATCGTATTCCGCGCTTTCCTCGTCGCCGTCATGGCGATCGCCCAACCCTAGCGTAGACAGCGCGACCTGCCAGGCGTTCTTGACTTTCTGGCGGCGGTAATAATCCTTGATGGTATTTTGCAGAATACGCTGGAAAAGTAGCGGCCATTCGCCGGGCGGCCTTGCGCTATAACTGGTGGCAAGCTTGATCATGGCATCCTGCACTACGTCCAAGGCCGCCGTCTCGTCCTGGACCGCAAAGCGCGCCTGCAGGTAAGCGCGCCGCTCCACGCCGGCCAAGAAGCGATCCAGTTCGGCAGGATCAGTCATCGCCGCCGCTGCCGGCGATCGCGTCTATCCTGTCCAGCCGCAGCGTCAGCGGTCCGGAAGCTCCGTCCGCCTCCAACCACTCCGCACCCGCACGCGTATAGACATCGCGCGGATACAGCCGCTCCCGGCGCTTTGCGCCCGTCTCATCGACATAGGTAATCCACAGGGGCTGCCTGCGCAATGCCGCGAACTCCAGCTTTTCATGATCGATGCAGGAGATCGGCCGATAGCTCTCAGCCATGTCCCGGTTCAGCGCAGGTGCCAGGGTTGCGCGGCATCGGCGATGCCCAGGGTCCGCGCCATGGCGACGCCGAAGCGCTGGGCAAAGCGGTCCACCAGGCTGTTGCGCGGCGTGTAATCGACGATGTTCTTGGCATGGATGACGTCACGCGCCACGCTGTCCACGCTGCCATAGCCGTCCGCAAGGCCGATCTTGACCGCATCCTGGCCGGTCCACATCAAGCCGCTGAAAAGGCCGGGTGTATCCAGTTTGAGGCGGCTGCCCCGCCCGGCCTCGACCGCGTCGATGAACTGCTGATGAATCTGCTGCAGCATCTGCTTGGCATAAGCCACCTGGGACGGCACTTCCGGGGAGAAGGGGTCGAGAAAATCCTTGTTCTTGCCAGCCGTGAGCAAGCGGCGCTGGACGCCCAACTTGTCCATCGTTCCGGTGAAGCCGAAACCGTCCATGAGCACGCCTATGGAGCCAACGATGCTGGCCTTGTTGACATAGATTTTGTCAGCGGCAGATGCGACGTAATAACCGCCCGAGGCGCACATGTCGTCGACCACGACGTAGAGCGGAATCTTCGGATACTTCGCGCGCAGCCGCATCATCTCGTCGTAGATCTCCCCGGCCTGCACGGGGCTGCCGCCCGGGCTGTTGATGCGCAGGATGACGCCCTTGGTCTTGCTGTCCTTGAAGGCCGCGTCCAGGCCGTCGATGATCTTGTCGGCGCTTTCCCGGTTGGCGGAAATTTCGCCCTGCATATCCACCAGCGCGGTATGCTCGCCGGAAATGGTCGACTGCCCCGTCTTGTACCAGCCGAAAAACACCACCAGCAGGGCGACGAGGTAAAGGAATCCCAGGGTTTTGAAGAAAATGCTCCAGTGGCGCGCACGGCGCTGCTCCTGCACTGCCGCCAGGGCGAGCTTCTCCAGCACCTTGCGTTCCCAGCCGGGTTCGTTGTCACTCATGGATCGGGACTTTCCTCAACGAGATAGATGTGTCCGTCACGCTCGACCACGGCAAGCGGCGCCAAGCCGCGTCCATGGCAACGTCCGGACAGGCACGCGCCCGTGGCCGGGTCATAAAGTGCCCCGTGGGTCGCGCACAGCAAGTATAACTTGTCGGCATCGAAAAACCGGCCCTCGTCCCAGTCAAGCTCGACGGGCACATGGCCGCAGCGGTTAAGGTAAGCGCGTACCCGGCCCTCCCAGCGCACGGCGAAGGCACTTTGGCAGCGGCCTGCCATTTGGGCCTCGAAACGCAAGCCCATCCCGCCCTCCACGAGTTCGGCTGAGTGCCCGATCAGGCGCAGCGTGCCAGCCATGCGCAAAGCTCAGGGAAGCTTTCCAGCACCGCCAGCGGCGCGCAGGCCGCAAGCTCGGCGGCGTCGTGGGCCCCATAGGCCACCGCCAGGCCCGCCACGCCGGCATTCCGCGCCATCGCCATGTCGTGACTGGTATCGCCGATGACCAGCGCACGCCGGGGCGGCACACCGGTTTCCTCCAGAATCTCCAGCACCATCGTAGGATGGGGCTTGGAGGGGCACTCGTCGGCGCAGCGCGTGGCCGCAAAACAAGGCGCCAGGCCGGTGTGCGCCAGGGCGCGATCGAGCCCTTTGCGGCTCTTGCCCGTGGCCACCGCCAGCAGATGGCCGCGCACGAGCAAGTCCGGCAGGGCCTGTGCAACCCCGGCAAAGAGCGGAATGGCATGGTCCTGCCCGAGATAGTGGTGTCGATAGCGATCGACCAAGCGCCCGTGCTCGGCAACGGGCAGTTCCGGCAGCAGCGCGGCCAGCGCTTCGCTCAAACCCAGGCCGATGATGCTGCGGCAGGCCCTGTCTGCGGGAACGGCCAGGCCAAGATCACGACAGGCGTTCTGGATGGCGGCGACGATCGCAGCCGCGGAATCCATGAGGGTGCCGTCCCAGTCGAATATCAGGAGGTCATAGTGTTGCGGCATGGCTGTCAAGCGCATCGATGAAGTGCTGCAGTTCGGGCGGCAGGGGGGCCTCCAACTCGATCGTCTGCCCGGTGACGGGATGCTTGAAGGACAGGCGCCAGGCGTGCAGGAACATGCGCTTCAGACCTTGTTTCTCGAGCGCCTTGTTGAGCGCGAAATCTCCATATTTTTCATCCCCGGCGATGGGGCAGCCAAGTTCTGCCAGATGCACCCGTATCTGGTGCGTGCGGCCGGTCTTCAGTTGTGCTTCCAGCAAAGTGTAGCCCGGCCAGCGCTGCAGGCGGGTGAACCTGGTGTGCGCGGCCTGGCCGCCCGCCTCCACGCGCACCCGGCGCTCGCCTGACGGCGTGACGTATTTATGCAGGGGAAAGCGGGCCTGACGCGTGTCCCCTGCCCATGTCCCGGTGGCCAGGGCGAGATAGCGCTTGTCCATGCGGCCTTCGCGCAAGGCCTCGTGCAGCCCCAAGAGCGCACGGCGCTTCAAGGCGACCACCAGGAGGCCGGAGGTTTCCCGGTCCAGACGGTGGGCCAGTTCCATGAAGCGGGCCTGGGGATTTTCCAGGCGCAGCTGTTCGATGACCCCGCGCGCCACGCCGCTGCCGCCGTGCACAGCCCAGCCCGCCGGCTTGTCCAGCACGAGCAAATGCTCGTCACGGTACAGCACATGCGCAGCGAGCCGGGTCGGGACCGTTCCGGCAGAAACCGCCGGCCGGGCGGCCACGCGCACGGGCGGAACCCGCACCTCGTCGCCCTCCGCCAGGCGCCGGCTCACCTCGGCGCGCGCGCCGTTGACGCGAACCTGGCCGGCGCGCACGAGCTTGTAGACATGGCTCTTGGGCACCCCTTTCAGGCGCGCCAGCAAAAAATTGTCCAAGCGCTGGCCGGCCTCGTCCGCGCCGATGCTGACCAGGTTGACGGCATTCTTGGCTAAGTCTTTCATTTGCCGATATACTTGCAGCCGTTGGGAATCTTCCAACCCGAATACCTGCCGGTTTGTGTCGCTCGCCGGCCCTGCCGCCAGACCTTTCGCGCCGAATTCGCGCCTGACGCGTTGCCCGAGAGTTTGCTGGCGAAGAGAAAAAGTGGCGATATTAACGAAAAATCGTGCCTACCGCATATGCAGGCCGCGGATTCAATCCGCGGCCCGAACCACCACAGCACCGCTTGGTGATTGATCCCCCCTGCGCTCCTCATGCCTTTGTGTACTGACCATTACCGCTCCGCAAAGCCCGCACGTACGCAACGCAGTTGACGATCCGTATGCGTGCGCGCAAGGAGTTTGCATGAAGCGCATGCTTTTCAACGCCACCCAAGCCGAAGAGCTTAGGGTCGCCATCGTGGACGGGCAGAAGCTCGTCGATCTGGACATCGAGTCCGCCAACAAGGAACAACGCAAGAGCAACATCTACAAAGGTGTCGTCACCCGCGTGGAACCAAGCCTGGAAGCCGCTTTCGTCGACTACGGCTGCGAACGCCACGGCTTCCTCCCATTCAAGGAAATCGCCCGCGCCTGCCTGCCCGGCTCGGGCCGCGTCGCGGACCAGTTGAGAGAAGGCCAGGAACTCATCGTGCAGGTGGAGAAGGACGAGCGCGGCAACAAGGGCGCGGCTCTCACCACCTATATATCGCTGGCTGGGCGTTACCTCGTGCTCATGCCCAACAACCCGCGCGGCGGGGGCGTGTCCCGCCGCATCGAAGGGGAAGACCGCAACGAGCTGAAGGAGATCATGGCCCGCCTGGAGGTGCCGGAGGGCATGAGCCTGATCGGCCGCACCGCCGGGATCGGCCGCAGCGAGGAAGAACTGCGCTGGGACCTCAACTACCTCATGCAGCTATGGCAGGCCATCGAGGGCGCGGCGAACAGCCAATCCGGGGCCTTCCTCATCTACCAGGAAGGCAGCCTCGTGATCCGCGCCATCCGCGATTACCTGCAGCCCGACATCGGCGAGATACTTATCGACACCGAGGATCTCTACGAACAGGCACGCCAGTTCATGGCCCACGTCATACCCGGCAACGTCAACAAGATCAAGCTCTACCACGACGACGTGCCGCTATTCTCGCGTTTCCAGATTGAGCACCAGATCGAATCCGCCTATGCACGCCAGGTCAACCTGCCCTCGGGCGGCGCCATCGTCATCGACCACACCGAGGCGCTGGTCGCGGTGGATGTCAACTCGGCGCGCGCCACCAAGGGCGCCGACGTCGAGCAGACCGCCTTCAACACCAACCTGGAAGCGGCCGAGGAAATCGCCCGCCAGGCGCGTTTGCGCGATCTGGGCGGGCTCATCGTCATCGACTTCATCGACATGGAAAACCCGCGCCATCAGCGCGAGGTGGAGAACCGCTTGCGCGATGCACTGCATCACGACCGCGCGCGCGTGCAAATGGGCAAGATCTCGCGCTTCGGGCTGATGGAGATGTCGCGCCAGCGTCTGCAGCCGTCGCTGGGCGAAACTAGCCACAACACGTGCCCGCGCTGCCTGGGCACCGGGCATATCCGCGGCACGGAATCCTCGGCGCTGCACATCCTGCGCATCCTCCAAGAAGAGGCGATGAAGGAGAATACCGGCGCCGTGCACGTCCAGGTGCCGGTGGACGTCGCCACCTTCCTGCTCAACGAAAAGCGCAACGACATCCACACCATCGAGTCCCGCCTCAAGGTCAACGTCGTCCTCATCCCCAACATCCATCTCGAAACGCCGCATTACCACATCGAGCGCCTGCGCCACGACGAGCTGAATCAGGTGGAAAACCTGCCGCCCAGCTATCAATTGGCAACCCTGCCGGAAGCGGAGGGCGAAAAGGCTACCGTGCGCGAAGGCCGGCGCGAGCCGCAGGAAGCCATGGTGAAGGCACTGACGCCCACCACCCCGGCGCCCACTGCCGCCCCGACCGCAGACGAGCGTGCCGGCCTGATCGACCGCATCGTCAACTGGTTCCGCAAGCTTGGGGAAGGCGCCCCGGCACAAACTGCCACAGCGGCTGCTCCCTCCGCGCCGACGCCGCAACGGCCCCGTCCCGCGACCAAGGCGGCGGAGCCCAAGGCGGCTGAACCCAGGGCACGCCGAGAGGCCAAGCCGCGCGGCAAACCCCAGGAAGGCGAAGCGCGCGCGGAAGGCGCCGCGACCGGCAAGGCGGCACGTGCGCCCCAACAGGAGCGCCCGCCCAGGGATGACACCAGCCGGCGGCCCCCGCGCGAAGGCCAGGAGCCGCGTGCCGGCGGTACGCGCCGCGGCCGCGGCGGCAGGCGGCGCGAAGAAACAGTAGCCCCGGCAGCCGCAGGCGAACAACCGACGGCGGCGCCAGAGCGCGAGCCTGCGCCGCTGCCGGTGCCGTCCGCGCCGAGCGCCGAGCTCGCGCCGCTGGCCCCTGCGGAACATGCGCCTGCGCCGCTCCCGGTGCGGGCGGCCCACGAAGCGCCGCATCCGGCTGCAGCCACCCTCCCCCGTGCCGCGACCGCGAGGCCCGAGGACATTCTTACCCAGATGGCCACAAGCACCGATCTGCAGCAGGTCGAAACCCAAGCCCCTGCGGTGGCGGTATCCGCAGAGAGCGAGCCCCGGCAACATACGCGCCGACGCCGACGCCCCTCCGCTCCGACTCAGACGAGCATGGAACTGGTACAGGTGGAAACCGCCGCCCCGTCCGCCGCGGTGCAAACAACCGAAACGCCGGCCACGCCCAAGCCGCACCCTACGCGACGTCGGCGCAGCCATGCCGAACCGCAGGCGCAAGAACCTCTGGTTCAGGTGGAAACCGCGGAAACCAAATAGCCTCCCGCCGTCCTCTGCTCATCCGGACGCCCGTCCGGGTGAGCCAGGGTCGACGCCCCCCCGACCGGAGCGCCGGTCAGCTCAGGGCAATGGCGAGGTAAGCGGCATAAAGCAGGCCGTTTACCCCCAGATGCCAGACACGCAATCCTTTGCCCAGCATGAGGCGCAGCCACAGGGACGCGACCAGGGTGATCACCACACCGACGAGGACTTCCTTTTGCGGCACCCATGGCGTGAGCAGGACGCCGATGGCGGGCAGCAGCGTGCCCTGAAACACCATGGCGCCGGTGATGTTGCCAAACGCCAGCGTGTCCTTGCGCTTGCGTATCCAGAGGATGCTGTTGACCTTTTCCGGCAGTTCGGTGGCGACGGGGACAATCATCAGCGACAGCACCAAGGCGGAAACGCCGAGGCTGGGCGCCGCCGCCTCCACTCCATGAATGAACCCCTTCGCTCCCAGCACCAGCAATCCCAGCGCTAGGGCGAGCTGAATCAGGATAATGACGAAGTGTTTGGGCAACCCCAGCCGGTGTAACAGCATGGGTTCCTCGGCCTCCGTGGCGTGGCCGTCCGCCACCAACTGGGCGGACGCCTTGAGGGTGAGCAGGACGTAGAAGAAATAGATCAGCACCATGGCAAAGGCGATCAGCGTCCGCACCCAGCCGCCGTCATGAGGGACGAAAAGCGCAACCAGGGACAAGGAGAAAGCGAACAGAAAAAAATTCAGGTCCCGCGTAAGCCCGCCTTTTTCCGGGGTCAGCCGGCCATTCAAGCCGCGGGCGCGAAATACCGCCGCCGCCATGAGAAAAAGCGACAGCGTGGAAAGCATGAGCGGTGCGCCCAGTATGGCCCCCACACCGATCTCCTCATTCACCTGCGCGCTCGTGCCGCCGGCAAAGATGGCGAGCAGCGGGATGAGCGTTTCCGGCAAGGCGGTGCCGACGGCGGCAAACACGGAGCCCGTAACGCCCTCGGAAATTTTGAGCTGCTCACCCAGATGCTCCAGCGCGTTGACGAAAACCTCCGCCGCGATAAGGATGAGGACGAGGAATCCAAGGAGTTCTATGAACAGCATGGCGGCAATCGGGAAAATGACATTATTGAGCGGAAATTTTCGCTCGTTTCTGGCCAATAACTAATCCGGCCCGGTTTACCTGCCGGCAACGCCGGGCCTGGATGAAGCACGGAGGTCGCTTGCCAAAGCCGTAGAGCGTCGGATTGCCGGCCGGCGCAGTCCGAGAGAGTTGCATCCGATCGCCGGCGGCCTGAAAGATGTCTGGTAGGCGCGATTGGACTCGAACCAACGACCCCCACCATGTCAAGGTGGTGCTCTAACCAGCTGAGCTACGCGCCTGCGAAGGCGCCATGATACAGGCTTTCGCCGCCTTGTTGAAGAGAAACGCAAACGCTGTGCTTCCGTTGGCACGTTGCAAAACACGCATCACAGAATGCCTCGCGGCCGCAAGCGACTCGCAGCCCCGCGCCGCTCAAGTACAATAAATACACTTTCCAGGATGCCTTCCATGTCGACGCCTGCAACCCCGGCCAATTTCATCCGCAACCTCATCGACGAAGACATTGCCACGGGCAAATGGGGCGGGCGTGTGGAAACCCGTTTTCCGCCGGAACCCAACGGCTACCTCCATTACGGACACGCCAAATCGATCTTCCTCAACTTCGGTCTGGCGCGGGATTACGACGGCGCCTGCCACCTGCGCTTCGACGACACCAATCCGGAGAAAGAAGAGCAGGAGTATGTAGATTCCATCGTCAGCGCGGTCCGCTGGCTGGGCTTCGATTGGGGCGCGCACCTGTATTACGCCTCCGACTACTTCGATACCATGTACGCTTGTGCGGAATATCTGATCGGCGCCGGCCACGCCTACGTGGATTCGCTCTCCGCCGAAGAGATGCGCGAACTCCGCGGCACGCTCACCGAACCGGGCAAGGACAGCCCCTACCGCACACGCAGCGCCGCGGAAAACCTCGACCTGTTCCGCCGCATGAAGGCGGGCGAATTCGACGATGGCACGCACGTGCTGCGGGCCAAGATAGACATGGCTTCGCCCAACATCAATCTGCGCGATCCGGCGATCTACCGCATCAAGCATGCGGCCCATCACAACACAGGGGACCGTTGGTGCATCTACCCCATGTATACCTATGCGCACCCGATCGAAGACGCCATCGAAAATATCACCCACTCCATCTGCACACTGGAATTCGAAGATCAGCGTCCTTTCTATGACTGGTTGCTGGAACGCCTGGCGGAAGGCGGTTTCTTCAAGCGTCCCCTGCCGCAGCAGATCGAGTTCGCGCGCCTCAATCTGACCTATGTCGTGCTCTCCAAGCGCAAACTCATCGACCTCGTGGAGCAAAAGCACGTAGACGGCTGGGACGATCCGCGCATGCCCACGCTGGCGGGCGCGCGCCGACGCGGCTTCACCCCGCAGGGATTCCGACTGTTCACCGACCGCATCGGCGTGTCCAAGGCCGACTCCTGGATAGATCTGAGCGTCCTGGAGGAATGCATGCGCGAGGATCTCAACAAGCGTGCGCACCGCCGCATCGCCGTGCTCGATCCCGTCAAGCTCATCATCGATAACTACGCCGAGGGGCACGGCGAGGAATGCTGGGCCCCCAACCATCCGCAAAAACCCGAACTGGGCAAACGCGCCTTGCCTTTCTCGCGGGAGTTGTGGATCGAGCGCGAGGATTTCACAGAGGTGCCGCCGAAAGGTTATTTCCGCCTATTCCCGCCTCGTCTAGACGCGGCGGGCATTATGCAGCCCGGCAACCGCGTGCGTCTGCGTTACGGCTATGTGGTCGAATGCCTGGGCTGCGACAAGGACGCGGACGGGAAGGTCGTTGCCGTCCATTGCCGCTATTTTCCCGATTCCAAGTCAGGCAGCGCGGGGGCCGACGCCTACAAAGTAAAAGGCAATATCCATTGGCTGTCCGCGGCACACGCCTGCAGTGCGGAGGTGCGTCTGTATGACCGGCTGTTCGCCGTACCCTATCCGGGGCGCGAGCGCGATTACCTGGCCGATCTCAATCCCCATTCCAGGACCGTCGTCGCGGCGCAGCTCGAACCCGCCCTCAAGGCAGCCGGCGCCGAGGAGTGTTTTCAGTTCGAGCGCCATGGCTATTTCGTCGCCGACCTCGTGGATACGAAACCCGGCGCGCCGGTGTTCAATCGCACGGTGACGCTCAAGGACACCTGGAGCCGCGAGCATGGCTGAGCAGGACAGCGTCACCCGTTTCGTGTTCGAGCATGCGCCGGTGCGCGGCGCCATCGTGCATCTGCAGCAGGCCTGGCGCGAGGTGCTGACACGCCACGACTACCCGGCGCCGCTGCAGCGCATCCTGGGCGAACTCATGGCGGCGGGCGCACTGCTCGCTTCGGGCATCAAGTTCGACGGCAAGCTGATCCTGCAGATGCACGGCAGCGGGCCGCTCAAGCTGGTCGTGGTCGAAGTCACCTCGCGCCATACACTACGCGCCACCGCGCGCTGGGAGGGCGACTTGCCGCACGGCGCGCTGCCCGCCCTGCTGGGCGACGGGCGCTTCGTCATGACGCTGGACCAAAGCGGCGCCGGCCAGCAGAACTATCAGGGTGTGGTTCCGCTGGAAGGCGATACGGTCGCGCGCGTGCTGGAGCAATACCTCGCGCAGTCGGAACAGCTCGACACGCGCCTCATGTTGGCGGTGGACGATACCGCCGCAGCCGGCATGCTGCTGCAGAAGCTGCCCGAAGGCGCAGGCCAGGACGCAGATGCCTGGCAGCGCGCCCAGTTTCTCGCCGGCACGCTCACGCCCAGCGAGCTGCTCAAGCTGCCCGCGCGCGATCTGCTATTGCGTCTGTTCCATGAGGAGACACTGCGCCGTTTCCAGCAGCAGCCGCTGGCCTTCCAGTGCGGCTGTTCGCGTGCGCGCACGGATGCCATGCTGCGGGCCCTGGGCCGCGACGAAGTGGAGGACACGCTGGCCGATCAGGGGCAGGTCGAAGTCATCTGCGAGTTCTGCAAGGCCCGCTATGTCTACGACGCAGTGGATGTGGCACTGCTGTTTTCTCCCCTCGCCGTGGGCGACGCGGTTTCCGGCCAGGTACACTGAAGCGTGCCATATCCCTGCGCAGTGCGTCCCATTGCGGCGGCCTCAGAATATGCTGTTGATGAGATCGTCGCCGATGGCAAAGCCTGCGCCCATTTCCATGGCGCGCCCGAAACCGCTGTTGAGGAATCCGCCCAGCATGCCTCCCAATCCACCCTGAGAGGGGGCCGGCGCATAGCCGCTCTGCGGATAGGCCGGCTGCGCGGGATACGCCCCCGGCGCTTGCGTCGGGAGATTCTGGGCGCTGCTGAAATAGCCGTGCAGATTTTGCAGCAGCCCCGCCATCTGCGCTTCGTGGTCACGCAGGTTCACGGCGATCTCGCGCAAGTCCAACATCCACTCGCGCGCCTGCTGATTGCCTCCGTCGGCCGCCTGGCCGAGCTTGCCGGCCAGAGCCTGAAAGGCCTGCGCGAGGGATTGCGACTGCGATTGCAACTGCTGGTAGTTCTGGTCGATGGTCGTCAAGTCCATGTGGCACCTCTTGGGAGAATTGGGAGAAATTCATCTTTCCGGCCGCGCAACAAGTCTGGCGCGTGGCCTGCGCTGGTTCGATGCAACTGCGGCGGGGCAAGTTCCGCACCTCAGCGCCCCTTAAGCCTCAGGCTCCTTCAAACGGGTAAAATCGCCACGCCCGGCGCGAGGCGGGCCGGGCGCGGGCATCCTGCCCCGTGCGCAACGGCATCTCAATTCAAAAAATTTCCACCATGACCAGCCCCACCGAGCTCGCCCGCGAAGCCCTGCGCCAGCTCGCCGTCCGCCGGATTGCACCGACCCCCGAGAATTTTCGCCACTGCTATTACGAGGTGGCCGGTATCCCTGCGGAACTGACCCCGCTGGATCTGCTGCGCGACTTCACGGCCCAGTTGAGCAAGATCCTGCCGCAAAATCGATTCCCGATCGCGGCCTTGGAGCAGGCCATCGGCCTGGAAGATTGGAACAAAAGCGCCGAACTCCTGCGCCAGATCACCCTGGACCTCGATCGTCAGTTCGAAAGCGCGGCGCCCGGCCTTGCGGCAGAGGATGCCGCCGGCACCCAGTTGCGCGAACTGCTGGCCAAGACTCTGGAATTTTCCGTCGGTGAAAACCTGGGCCACCCCGCCAAGCTCGTCGAGCAGGCCAAGGAGGTGGCCGACAGCTTCCGCGCGGCCGGCGACGCCTCCGCCCTGGAGGAAGCGGCGGCGCGCCTGAAAAAGCTCTGGCTCGCTATCGAATTCAATGCCCACCAGGCCGAGCACGGGGAAGATCATCTGCGCCGCCTGTTGGCCATGCTGCTGGAAAACATCGGCGAACTGGTTCCCGATGGCAGTTGGCTCGCGGGCCAACTGCGGCTGGTGCGGGAGGTGATCAGCACGCCCGCCGGTCCGGAACGCCTGGTTGAAGTGGAAAAGCGCCTGCGCGACATCATCTTCAAGCAAAGCATGGCCAAGCAGGGTCTGCACGAGGCGACCGAAACGCTCAAGCAGACCATGAAGAACTTCGTCAGCCGCCTGGGAGAAATCCTGGAAATCACCGGCGGCTACGAAAAAAAATGCAGACCTACGTGGAAAAAATCGGCGCCACCGAGAGCGTCCAGGAACTCGGCAACATCCTTGCCGACATTCTGCAGGACACGCGCACGGTGCAGTTGGACACCACCCGCTCGCGCGAGCAACTGCTCAAGGAACGCGAAGCCGCCATGCAGGCGGAAAGCCGCATCCTCCAGCTAGAGATGGAGCTGGCGCACATGAGCACCCTGGTGTACGAGGATGATCTCACCGGCGGCCTCAACCGCCGCGGGCTGGAGAACCATTTCGCCCAGGAGGCGGGGCGGGCGGACCGGGAGCAGACGCCCCTGTGCCTGGCCATGCTCGATATCGACGATTTCAAGAAGCTCAACGACACCTACGGCCACGATGTCGGCGACGACGCCTTGGTGCATCTCGCCACCAGTACGCGCGAGGCGCTACGCAGCTCGGACATGCTGGCCCGCTATGGCGGCGAGGAATTCGTCATCCTCATGCCCAACACCTTGCCGCAGGACGCGGTGCATGTCACCAACCGGGTGCGCCGTGCCCTCACCAGGAAGCTCTTTCTGCACGAAAACAAAAAACTGTTCATCACCTTCAGCGCCGGCGTGGCCGAGCGCCGCCCGGGCGAATCCCTGGAAGCGCTCATCAAGCGCGCCGACATGGCGCTCTACCGCGCCAAACAGGACGGCAAAAACCGCATCTATCTGGCGTCTTAGGCCAAGGCGTGCTTGATGGCGCGCGCCAACTCCTCGGGGATGAACTTGGCAACGTAACCTTCGGCCCCGACGCTCTGGGCGTGTGATTCGTTCGCGCTGCCCGAAAGGGACGAGTGGATGATGACGGGGATTTCCTTGAAGCGTTCGTCTTCTTTGATGCGCCGCGTCAGAGTGAAGCCATCCATCTGGGGCATCTCCAGGTCAGTGAGGATCAGGGCGACCTTGTCGCGCACCGAATGGCCGGCCGTTTTCGCCTCCTGCGCCAATGTCTGCAGACGCTCCCAAGCCTCCAGCCCGGTTTTTGCGGCCACGAAGCGGGCGCCCATTTTTTCCAGCGTCTTTTCGATCTGGCTGCGCGCCACGGAGGAATCGTCGGCATACAGAATGAGGCTGCCTTCGGGCAGGTCGAGATGCATGTCGATGGCCATCTTGTCGGCGTCGACCACGCGCGACGGAAGCACGTCGCGCAAAATGCGCTCGACGTCCAGCACCAAGGCCAGGCGGGTATCCTCGCCCTCCCCCATGCTGGCCAGGCTGGTCACCAGCCCGCCCACTGCGTTGGCCTCCGCGCTCATCACCTTGCTCCAGTCCAGGCGCACGATTTCCTCCACCTCTTCCACGGCAAAGCCCTGGACCGAGCGCTCATATTCGGTGACGATGATGAAACCCTTCTTCTCGCTTTTGCATCCCAGCACGGCCGGTAGGTCGATGACCGGGATGATCTGACCGCGAATATTGGCGACGCCCAGAACATGGGCCGGGGCTCCCGGCATGGAAGTCACCGGCGGCATGACCAGGGCCTCGCGCACTTTGAATACATTGATGCCGAAGACCTCCCGGCTGCCGCTCAGGCTGTCCGCGCCGAGGCGGAACAGCAGCAGCTCGAATTTGTTGGTGCCCGCCAGTCTGGCACGCTCGTCCACATCCTGCATCCAGGCGCTCATACACAGTTCCTTGTATTTTCTTCGTCAGATCCGCTTACCTTCATGACTTCGGGCGCCTGGCAGCCTCCTTCGATACCTCACCGCCGGCGGCGCCCGCTTGCATGTCCGCACTGGTATATCGTCACGGGGCTTCATTTCTTTACCCGCCGGGCGGCGCCGGCACGCCGCCGCCGGGGAAATCCTGCGTCCCCTGCTCCAGGCGATAAAGCCAGGCAAGCAGTTCGGCAACGGCCTGGTAAAGGGCCGGCGGAATTTCGCGATCGAGTTCCACCGCCATCAGCAACTGCACCAGTTCGGGCGATTCGTGCACATAAACCCCCGCCTCCCGGGCACGCGCAATGATCGTCTCGGCCAGCAGGCCACGGCCCTTGGCCACCACTTGGGGTGCGCTTTGCCCGCTCCCGTAGCGCAGCGCCACGGCCTGGCGCATCGCCTGGTCCGGATCCTCCGCACTCACGTCGCTTTGCCCTCGTCCACGGCAAAGGCCTCCAGCGCAAGTCCGGCACCGGCGATGCCGCGCGCAAGCTCCCCTTGCGCGGCGCTGAGCTTTGCCGCGCTGTGCGGGCTGGATAGATGCACCTGCACAGCCTGCCCCGCCAGCCTCAAGCGCGCCTGCACACGCCCCAGGCGCGGCAAATCCAGCGTCAGCGTGCTGGTCCACGCCCGTTCCCCTACCGGCCCGTCTCCGGCGCCGGAGCCGGCGTCGTCCTCCACCTGCAGCCTCCATTCCATCGGCTGCCCCGGCCAGAGTGCGCCCTGCCACATCACCACGCCCTGGGTGAGATAGGCCAGTTGCTGCTGGACGACCGGAATCAATGGTTGCGGCAGCGTATGGCTCGCCGCCGCAACCGGCAACGCGGCGGCCGATGTCGCCCCTCCCGGGCCGGTTTCAGAGGGAATTCCTGGCGCCGCCGGCCCTGCCCCGACGGGCGAGGTCCCCGGCGCCGGAGATGCATGCGGCAAGGGCGCGGCCGTCGCGGCGCCCGGCGGAATGGGGCCTGGCGAGAGGCGGCCCTGGGGCTCAGTCAGTAAAGCGGAAAGCGGACGTTGCCCCTGCGCCCAATCCGCTACATGGCTTTCATAAGACAGGCCGCTGGCCTGCAGTAACTGCCGCAGTGCTTGGGCGATGGGCCGGGAAGCCGCAGTCGGCGCCGCAAGTACGGGACGCGCGTCGGCCAGCGGAGCGGGTTTCGCTCCGGGCAGGAGATTGCCCAGCAGCCGCGCAGCGGTTGACAGTTGGATGGTTTCGGACGGCGCCGCGCCGGCGGGCAGCAACAGAAAGCGCGGCGAGCCTTGCCCTCCCAGAAACAACAGCGGCAGGCGCGTTCCGGGGGCCGTTTGCGCCGGCAGATCGGCGGCGTAAAGCGCACTATCCACGCGCAGCAGATATTCGGACGCCGCCAGTTGGCGCACCACCACGGCTTCCACCCGCTGTCCGGGCTGCCAGGTCGGCACAGCCGGCGCAGCGGCGCCCTTGAGCAGGAGGGTTGCCCCTCCCACCCCTGCCGCAGG
>JAJZSR010000192.1 GCA_021849595.1 Pseudomonadota bacterium
CTGGAGCTTGATGCTCTGGTGGGCGGGCCGCATGGACCGGCCCTGAACCCGGTAAGCCAAGCTGCCGCGCAAGCGGTAGCGTAACGAGAACGGGAATCCCCTGGCTTTAGCCCTGGGGAGGTTCAAAGCACGTCGGCGAACTTTGATGGTGTGTGGTGGAGTTCCGGATACGTCGCTACCGCGAAGGAAGCCGATCAGGCGTTCTACCGCGCTGCACGGCGCTCATTGCTTAGGAAATGGTTGGGCAGGCTAGGCATCTCGATCGCGCCACCCGGAAGCTAATGCGGCTTCACAAGGCACCGGAATTTATCGAGGCGTCGTGCTATGGAATTTTCACTTGGTCGATTTTCTCGCCCATAAAACAGCGAGCGTCACTATAGAGACAGGGGAACACTCAGATGGATACTGATGATCTTGCTAAGCAGCTTGCTCGGCTCGTCCCAAAGTCACTGGATGAGATCGTTCGCAAAAATCGCGACAAATGTCGGATCCGTCTTGCTACGCCTGAAGATTTTGCTCGGGTAAAAAAACGGATTCCCAAGCAACCACCTCGATACACACTGGTTCACTGGCAAGTTATTGTCCTAGACGTAAGTATTTCGCCGCCGGTGAGATCACTGCGCCTGGTCGGGACAACCGTAGAAACTGGCGAAAGCTGGATCACGTCGAATGTCGTGGGTATCAACCGCAGAACCGGATTAGTAGAGACGGAGAATTCCATCTATGCGATCAAGGGAAGGCGTTTGCGGGAAAAGAATCTGGACTTTCCGTACATTTGTGCGGCTTTGAATTACTGGGGTATCGGCCCGTTTCTCGGGGTGCCGCCGTTTGTTTTCTAAATCAGATAGGCATCCCTCGCCGCACTGGCTGACGAAATTATCAAGTCCGGCTAATTATATGGGCTTACCACGAGGCCCCTACGCTGAGCTCTTTAGGAAGGCATTTTTCGCAGCATGCCAGGCAAACGTCTGCCGAGCGGAGACGTTAGATAGTGTATTCGACCACTGACAGTAGGTCGGCCTTATGGAAAGCTTTACATAAGGCCGAGGTCAAGTCGTCGGCCATAGCGGCCCGTGGCGTTGGTTCAGCTGAAGGGCCGGTGTGACACGGGTTGCTGACCTTGGCCCGCGCCTCTGGCGCAATGACCGCTTCCAAAATCCGCGTCGGGCGGCACCTACCTCATACCTGCCGCCCAACCCTTGCAGCCAATCGGGAAAATGTCTGATTCTAAGCTGCCATCCGGGCTTGAAAGTAAGCACTGGGCGCTTTCTCAACCAGAGCAGGCATTGGTCAGTGTCGCACACAAGCATGGACCAAGGAGCCAGGGTTGGGATCTGCGTTAGCAACATTATGCCCAAACACGGCAGAGAATCAGGTTGAACAGCGCTCTCGGATGTGGCGGTCGATTTTGGGTTCGAGTGCCTCAGCAACTGTAGCCTGGGTTGCTTCTCCTGCGGCGACAAGCAAGGCACCGAAAGGAAGTCGGTTCGGTAGGAGACAGTCAGCAGTGGGCCCCATGAATCCGCCACTTGGAATAAATACACCGCTTCGAATTTTCAGATTGGCTACCGATAGTCCGTCGAACAGTCTGCGCACTTCTGCCGCGGTATGCCAGCGCGCACCCGTATAAGCGCCCCGGCCCGCCTTCTCGTGATACAGGAGGCTGGCTCGGTTGAGCCAGCCGATCACAAAGCGCCGCCGACAAACTCTGACGATTTCAGCGACAGCGGTGCGCTCGTCATCGATGAAACAAAGGGAGGCAATTGACACGACGTGGTCGAATCGGCCGCGAGGGAAAGGGAGGTAACGTGCATCACCCACCACCCATGAAATATCTAGGTCTCGGGACTTGTGGCGCGCATAATTCAACCACGCCGCATTGGGGTCCAACCCGGTTACCTGTATTCGTTCTGCGGCGAAGCGTCTGGTGAACCAGCCTGTGCCGCAGCCTACATCCAGTATTGTTTCGCCCGGCACCGGAGCAAGGAGATGGCACGCCAATTCATACTCAGTGTCGCCGATCCAGCGCCCGCGTGGTGTGTCATACCAGGCGTCATAGGCTGCGGGATCCATGGGGGTACGCGTTCCAGGCTGCTTTATCAGGTCCCGGCCGCTTTGGCAGCACGTACATTGGCCTCGAAGCCGCCCTTGGCTTTCCAGCCTTCGATGCCGTCCTGCAGCACTTTCACGTTGTCGTATCCCAGGAGACGCAAGGCAAACACCGCCTGGGCGGACAGCGAGCCGGAATTGCAATACACGACCACCATGCGATCTCTGGGAAGTTCCGCGCGGCGCGCCACCGCCTGGCGCCACTCGATGTTGACCGCGCCGGGGATGTGTTCCTTGGCGTATTGAGCGGCATCGCGTGCATCCACGATGACGATTTTTTTCCAGTCTTCCTTCGGAATCTGTTCCGGCAATATGAGGCTGCTGCCGTATTCAGTGAAGTCCATGTACTCGCCGATGGCATCGACCACGGCAGGGTTCTCGGCCGACCATCCGGGCACCGGCAAAAAAATCAATGCGGCTGACAGGACTAGCAATGCTTTCTTCATGGGGGTTCCTTTGAAGTAGATGTGGCAGGGTCAATCGGTGGCCGGATTGAGACGCGGATGGGTTTCCTCGGCGCGCAGCAGCACCCAGAGGCCGGACACGAGCAGCACCGCAGCGGTGAACCAGAACGCCGCCTCCACGCCCTCGGCCAGCTGGGCCACCACGCCCAGGGCAATGGCGCCCAAGGCATAGCCCGTGTCGCGCCAGTAGCGATAGGCGCCGAGGGCGGAGCCGCGCCAGTTGGGGTGGGAAATATCCGCGACCGCGGCGATGAGATTCGGGTAAAGCAACGCCATCCCCACGCCCATGACCGCCGCGACTATCGTCCAGGCGATGGCTCCGGAAACCAGGGTCACCCCAGCCACGCCCGCCGCCAGCAGCCACAGGCCGGTGACGATGGGCATCTTGCGGCCGATCCGGTCGGACAATGGGCCGGTCCACAATTGCGAGGCGCCCCACACCATGCCATAGACCCCGGTGATCCAGCCGATCTGCACGACATTCAGGCCTCGGTTATGGAGAAACAGCGGAAACAACACCCACAGCAGCGCATCGGCCACCTTGTTGGCGGTGCCCGCCTGGCACAGCGCGGAGAACGTCGGGTGGCGGAAGGACACCAGCTTGAAGACTTCCCAGGTTCCCGGATGATCGGGAACGCCCCGCGGAAAGCGCGGGCGCGGTCCGCGATGGCTGCCGTCGGCATGGCGGCGGCTTTCCGCCTTGGCCCAGGGCAGCGTCTCGCGCACGAACAGGAGCGCCCAGGCGAAGGCCAGCAGGATTACGGCCAGGGCAAACCCCAGCAGCGCCGGGCGCGGCCCGTAGAGATGGCTCAGGTAGCCGGTGGCCACGCCTGCCACCGCCACGGCGGCATAGCCGGCGAATTCGTTGACGCCGGTGGCGAAACCGCGCTGCTCGGCGCGAGTGATGTCGACCTTGCTGGTCACGGTCATGCTCCAGGCAAGCCCCTGGTTGATGCCCAGAAAGATGTTGGCCACCACCACCCAACCCCAGGTGGGTGCGTAATAGATGAGGAAGGGTATGGGCAGCGCGGCGATCCAGCCCATGAGCAGCACGATCTTGCGGCCGATGCGTTCGGACAGGCGCCCGGCGACAAAGTTGAGGATGCCTTTGACGAATCCGAAGGAGATCACAAACGACATGAGATAGAGGAACGAGGTCTTGGGCACGCCAAAATCCTCGCTTGCCACCACCGGCAGCACGTTGCGCTCCATGCCGATCACCAGGCCGACGAAGAACACCTGGATCATCTGCTGGACGAACTGCCCGATCGGAA
>JAJZSR010000193.1 GCA_021849595.1 Pseudomonadota bacterium
CGATCTGTCCATGATGCTCTGGAACAGCGCGCCGAAGATGGCCGGCGAGATGGCGCTCCAGTCGAGCGCGGTGCAGTCGAGCAGCGCTTCGCGCATGGCGGCGTCGAAAGCGGCGATGGGCAGGGTTTCCGCGAACAGCCTGCCGTTGACCCAGGGAAAGGCGGAGAGCTGCTCGTCGAGGTTTTTCGAGCGCGCGTCCTCGGGCGTATCGAGCACCTGGAAGAATTGCGCGAGCTGTGGGCCGAGGTCGCTGCCGTCCGGCGCAGTACGCTCGTCGAGCCAGAGGCGGAAGGCGCCCGCCGGCTGGAAGATGCCGGTGTCCTCGGCGAACAGGCAGAACAGCAGGCGCACCAGCAGCACTTCCAGCGCATGGCCCTGGTAGCCGCTGGCCTTGAGGCGGTCATGCAGGCGACCCATGCGCTCGGCGGCTTTGATGTTGACCGGGTTCTGCGGCCGGATGACCTGAGTGCGGTAGCCCGCGATGAAGGCGAAATGTTTGATGTGCCTGGGCAGATCAGGCAGCTTGAACTCGGTTTCGCTGTTTTCTTCCAGGTCGTAGAGGCGGAAGCGCCCGAAATCCGACACCAGGATGTAGCGCGGCAGATCGCGCTCGGCAATGCCGTCGAAATAATCTGCCGCCTGGGCGAAGGCGCGGTCGAGGTCGGCGCCGCGGCTTTTGTGCTCGATCAGCAGCGTGCCCTTCCAGAAGGCGTCGATGCGGCCGTGCTTGAGCTTCTCGCCGGCGCGGACGATGCCGACCTGCTTTTCGAAGATGGCCACGCGCCTGCGTTCGATACCGAACACGGCGAAGAAGTCGTTCCAGAAGCTCTGCGCCTCGGCGCGCTCGGAACGCTCGCCCGCCCATTTGCGCGCGAACTCGTGCGCGCGGCTGCGGATTTCGTTCCAGCTCAGCGGCATGATCAGTCGGCAATGCCTTGGATCAACTCGGTTGCCTCAAGCTGTCTAGCCAGGGATTTGCCCTGCATCTGCCGCCGCCCTGAGTGCCTCCAAGTTGTGCAACAGCAGCGGAACGTCGGTCCGGATGATGCTCCAGATAGTGTCGTTGTCGATACCGAGATAGCCGTGAATCAGACGGTTGCGGGTGGCTACGACGCGGCGCCAGTCGATACCGCCGGCGAATTGCCGGACGTGTTCAGGGATGTGGGTGGCGGCTTCGCCGATCAGTTCGAGATTGCGCAGGGTGGCATCGTAGTTGAGGCCGCTTTGCTCGAAACGGCTTTGTTCCATTTCATGGGTATAGGCCAACACCTTTTCCGCAAACTCGATCATGTCGCTCACATAGAAGCGCCACTCACGCGACACGGATGGCTTCCTTTTCGATGTGGGGACGCAGTTCCGGACGCAGCGCCTTGTCGGTGACCAAGTCGACGGGGCAGCCGAACAGGTCTTCCAGATAAAACTGCAGGCCGAAATAGCGATCGGAGGTGGCCGGGCCGTCGAATTCGACCAATACGTCGACATCGCTGCCTTCCCGCGCCGCATCGCGCACCGTGGAGCCGAAGAGCGACAGATGGCGCACGCCGTAGCGCCGGCGTATCGTCTCCTGATGGTCATGCAACAAGGTGAGTGCGGTCTGTTTTCTCATCAGGGCCTCTATGGAGCTCAGATAGCGTAATCGTAATCGACAATCAGCGGCGCGTGGTCGGAGAAACGTTCGTCCTTATACACGCCGGCGGCCTTGGCCGTGGAGGCGATGCCCGGTGTCGCGACGTGGTAATCGATGCGCCAGCCGACGTTCTTGGCCCAGGCCTGGCCGCGGTTGCTCCACCAGGTGTAGGCCTCGCCGCCGGCTTCAGGATACAGCCGGCGGTAGACGTCCACCCAACCCAGATCGTCGAACACTTTGGAGAGCCAGGCGCGTTCCTCGGGCAGGAAGCCGGAGTTCTTCTGGTTGGATTTCCAGTTCTTGAGATCGATTTCCCGGTGGGCGATGTTCCAGTCACCGCACAGGATGACTTCGCGCCCGCTCTTCGCCAGCCGCGCCAGGTGGGGGAAGAAATGGTCCATGAACTGATACTTGGCGGCCTGCCGGTGCTCGCCGCTGGAGCCGGAGGGGAGGTACAGCGACACTACGGAAAGCTTGCCGTAGCGCGCTTCCAGATAACGTCCTTCGACGTCGATGTCGGGGATGCCCAGGCCCTCGATCAGCTCGTCGGGCTGGCGCCGCGCATAGATGCCCACGCCGCTGTAGCCCTTTTTCTCGGCGCAGTGGAAATAGCCGTAATAATCACCCGGCTGCAGCATGTCGCGCGTAAGATCGGTGATCTGCGCCTTGAGCTCCTGGACGCAGACTACGTCGGCGCCTTGCGCGGCCATCCAGGGAAAGAAGCCTTTGCCGGCGGCGGAGCGGATGCCGTTGAGATTGGCCGATATAATTTTCATGTTATTCACTCGCGGCCCGCTGCTGGGCCCTCAAGATTGCCCGTCCATGTCCGATTACAAGCAGGAATTCTTGCAGTTCGCCCTGGCTTCCCGGGTGCTGTGCTTCGGTGAATTCACCACCAAGGCGGGGCGCCTGAGCCCTTATTTCTTTAATGCCGGCTTATTCAACGACGGCGAGAAGCTCAAGCGCCTGGGGGAATTCTACGCGAAAGCCATCCTCGCTTCGGGGCTGCCCTTCGACATGCTGTTCGGCCCGGCCTACAAGGGCATCCCGCTGGCGGCGGCCACGGCCATCGCGCTGGCGGGTGACGGACGCAACGTGCCTTTCGCCTTCAACCGCAAGGAGGCCAAGGACCATGGCGAGGGCGGCACGGTGGTGGGGGCGAAGCTGGCAGGCCGGGTGCTGATCGTGGATGACGTGATCTCGGCGGGCACCTCGGTGCGCGAGTCGCTGGAGCTGATCCGCGCCCACGGCGCTACGCCGGCCGGAGTGGTGATCGCCTTGGATCGCATGGAGCGCGGCCAGGGTAGCAAGTCTGCCGTGCAGGAAGTGTGCGACGGTTTGGGGTTGCCGGTGGTGCCGGTGGTGTGTCTGGATGACTTGGTGGAGTTTTTGCGTGGCGATGGACGATATGCTCAAGAACTTGCCGCGGTACAAGGCTACCGCGCTCAATACGGCGCTTAGCCGGGCCTTGTTCGCCATCCTGCTGGCCGCCGTTGCGCTGCCCGCCGAAGCGAAGATCTACCGCTGGGTCGATGCCCAGGGCAACGTGCACTACAGCGACACCCTGCCGGTGCGCGATACCGGACGCGGCAACGATGTGCTGAGCAAGGACGGCGTCGTCGTGCACCACCACGATTCGGAAGCGCAGAAAAAGGCCCAGGAAGCCGCCGCGGCGGCGGAGCGCGTGCAGCAGGAGGCCAAGCTCAAGCAACAGCGCCGCGACCAGGCGCTGCTGGCCACCTACACCACGTCGCAGGAAATCGACCTGGCACGCGACCGCGCCCTGGACAACTACCGGCTCGTAATCAAAAGCGTGCAGTTGCGCCTGAACCAAATCGACGCAAGCCTGGCCGACCTGCGCAACCGGGCCGCCGGATTCACTCGCGCCAACAAGCCCGTGCCGCCCTATCTCGGCGCGGAACTCGCGCGCGCACAAAGCGATCAGGCCTCGCTCACCTCCGAGATCCAGCAGAACCGCCAGGCCATGGAGCAGACCCGCGCCCAGTACGCCGCCGACAAGGCCCGTTTCATCGAGCTAACCGGCGATGCGACGCAGGCCCCGTCCGCACCCTGAGCGCGGACTAGCCCGGATATTTCACCAGACCGGCCCCGAAAATGACGGGGAGGCGCATGAACAGCGGATTTTTTGGCAATTGGCCTGAGAGCCAGTTTGTACTCCTGGCCTTCGCGGGGCGGCGCCGAAGCGCAGCCCCTTGG
>JAJZSR010000194.1 GCA_021849595.1 Pseudomonadota bacterium
GTGAGCGTCTTGCCGGCGCGTTTGAACTGCACGCTTTCCGGCAGCTCGCCGAAATCCCAGGCGGTGATGCCGCTGCGCTCGTAGCGCCCGGCCTCGTCGTCGCTGCGGCCGTAGGCCAGGCGTGCGGTGTCGCCCAGTTGCCGACGTAACGCGGCGAGATCGCGCCCCAGCGCCAGCTCCTGGCCGGCATCGTCGACGACGCGCAGGTTCAGCAGCAAGTGGGGCGGAAGATCGGCGGCGAAGTCGGGGGGGCCGACCTTTTGCTGCGCACGCGCCGTGACAAAAGCGGCGAGGGCTTCGGGGAGCGGCTGTCGGGCGGTATCGGCCGCGCTCAAAAAGGCCGTAACTGCCTCGGGCAGCGGCATGAGGGGCTGGCGCTGCGCCTTGGGCAGGCTTTTCAGCAGCGCCGTGACTTTTTCGCGGATGAGCCCAGGCACGAGCCAGTCCACCTGTGCCTGGGGAATGCGGTTGAGCAGATAAAGCGGCAGGGTCAGCGTCACGCCGTCGAGCGGATGGCCGGGCTCGAAGCGGTAGCGCAGCTTGCAGGGCACGCCGTCGACCGACATTTCTTCCGGGAACAGGGCATGGTCGGGGCTGAAGCCTTCGCCCACCATGTCTTCCAGGGTCAGCTTGAGCGCGTCCTGCTTTTTCTCTTCGCGCAGCCAGCGCTCGAAGGCGGCGGCGTTGTGGACCTGCGCCGGAATGCGCGCGTCGAAAAAGCGGAACATGCGTTCCTCGTCCAGCCATACGCCGGAGCGGCGGGCCTTGTGCTCCAGGGCCTCGACCTCCTTCACGAGCTGGCGGTTGTGCACGAACCAGGGCGCGCGGCTGTCGTAATCGCCCGCCACCAGGGCGGCACGGATGAACAGTTCGCGGCACAGCTTGGGGTCGATGGGGCCGTAGTGCACTTTGCGGCGCGCGACGATGGTCAGGCCGTAGAGCGTCACTTTCTCGTAGGCGGCGACGTAGCCGCGCGCTTTCTCCCAATGCGGTTCGGTGTGGCTGCGGCTCACCAGATGGGCGCCCAGCTCCTCCAGCCATTCCGGCTCGATGACGGCATTGGTGCGCGCAAGCAACCGGCCGGTGTCGGTGAGTTCGGCGCTCATGACCCATTTGGGCGGCTTCTTGGCCAGCGCCGAGGCCGGATGCAGATTGAAGCGTATGGCGCGCGTGCCCTGGTACATGCCTTCCTTGCTCTGCGCCTTGGCGTCGTCGGACTTGAAGCCGGCATTGCCGAGCAGGCCGGCGAGCAGGGCCTTGTGCAGTTCCACATAGGCCGGCGGCGCGTCGTTGGGCTTCATGCCCAGCTCGGTCACCTGGCTGTGCAACTGGCCGTGGATGTCGCGCCACTCGCGCATGCGGCGCGGCGAAAGAAAATTGTCCTGCAGCAGCTCGTTCAACTGGCGGTTGGATTTCTTGTGGCGAATGGCCTCGTCGAAGAATTTCCATAGCTTGAGCCAGCCCAGGAAATCGGATTTTTCGTCGGCGAACTGGCGGTGCCTTTCGTCGGCTGCGGCCTGCCGCTCCAGCGGACGCTCGCGCGGGTCCTGCACCGACAGTGCGCCGGCGATGACCAGCGCCTCGCTCAGACAGCGCCGGCGGTCGCTCTCCAGCACCACGCGGGCGATGCGCGGGTCGAGCGGCAGGCGGGCGAGCTTTTTGCCCACGGCGGTGAGATGGCCGGCTTCATCCAGGGCGTGCAGTTCCTGCAGCAGTTGTTCGCCGTCGCGAATGAGGCGCGGCTGGGGCGGGTCGATGAAGGGAAAGGCGGCGGGATCGCCCAGGCCCAGTTCCTTCATGCGCAGGATCACGCCCGCCAGACTGGAGCGCAGCAGTTCGGGGTCGGTGTAGCGCGGCCGGTTCGCGTAATCCTCCTCGTCGTAGAGGCGGATGCACACGCCCGCCTCCACGCGCCCGCAGCGACCGGCGCGCTGGTTGGCGGAGGCCTGCGAGATTTTCTCCACCAGCAACTGTTCCACCTTGTTGCGCGCGGAATAACGCTTCACGCGCGCCAGGCCGGTGTCGATGACGTAGCGGATGCCCGGCACGGTGAGGGAGGTTTCCGCCACGTTGGTGGCCAGCACGATGCGGCGCGCGCCGTGCGGCTTGAAGATGCGGTCCTGTTCTTCCACCGACAGGCGCGCGAAGAGCGGCAGGATTTCCGTGCCGGGCGGATGATGCTTGCGCAAGGCCTCGGCGCAGT
This sequence comes from Pseudomonadota bacterium, assembly GCA_021849595.1. Taxonomy (GTDB): domain Bacteria; phylum Pseudomonadota; class Gammaproteobacteria; order Burkholderiales; family Thiobacillaceae; genus JAJXXS01. Next base: position 2,204 of record JAJZSR010000194.1, read on the forward strand.
CGCGGATTTCCCGTTCGCCCGGCAGGAAGACGAGCGTGTCGCCCGGGCCCAGGCGGGCGAGTTCGTCGCTGGCGTCGAGGATGCCCTGCATGAGATCGGGCTCGTCTTTTTTTGTTTCCCGGCCGCGTGCGGCGGGGGCGGTGGGGGCGGGGCGCTCCGGCGGCCGCCAGCGGATTTCCACCGGATAGGTGCGGCCGGACACTTCCAGGGTGGGCGCGCCGCCGAAGTGGGCGGAGAATTTTTCGATGTCTATGGTGGCCGAGGTGATGATGAGGCTCAGGTCGCTGCGCCTGTCCAGCAGGCCCTTGAGATAGCCGAGCAGAAAATCGATGTTGAGGCTGCGCTCGTGGGCTTCGTCGACGATGAGGCAGCGATAGCGCTTGAGCAGCGGGTCGGACTGGGATTCGGCCAGCAGGATGCCGTCGGTCATGACCTTGATGCGGGTCGCCGCTTGCACCTTGTCGGAGAAACGCACCTTGTAGCCCACCAGGCCGCCCAGTTCGCATTTCAGCTCCTGGGCCAGGCGTGCGGCCACGGCGCGCGCGGCGATGCGGCGCGGCTGGGTGCAGCCGATCAGGCCGCCGCCGTCGCCCAGCCATTCCAGCGCCATCTTGGGCACCTGGGTGGTCTTGCCGGAGCCGGTTTCGCCGCTCAGGATGAGGACGCGGTGACGCGCCAGGGCGGCCAGAATGTCTGCGCGCCGGGCCGCGACCGGCAGGTCCGGGTAGTCGATGAGTCGCGTCATCAGACGTGGGGGATATAGGCCGCTTCGTCGTAGCTTTCCAGCCAGCTCGGGCGGTACACCGCCATGAGGGTGACGACTCCGCCCGACAGAAAGGCCTCGGAGAACGCCACCAGGATGTAGTAGGCGAGATAGTTTTCCAGCAGGAAGGACAGGCCGTAGGCGCCGCCCAGGAACAGCGCCAGGCTTTCCGCGGCGCCTGCCAGCATGACCCCTATGCCGGCGCTGATGAAGCCGGACAGCATGAGGTAAACGAACAGATGCCTGGGCAGGCGGCGTTGCGCGACGCCGTGCACCAGGGCCGTGAAGCCGGCCGGCACCGCCACCAGGGCAAGCGTGTTGAGGCCGACGGCGTCCCAGGCGCCATGGCCGAAGGCCGCGCTGGCTGCCTGTATCAATACTCCGGCCAGCACCGCGCGGCCGAAGCCGAACATGAGTGTGAGCGCGGTAATGCCGAAAAGGTGGAAGTCCAGGCCGGGGCGGATGCCGGTGCGGACTTGCCACAGCGCCATCACTGCCACGGTGGCGCCCAGGAAAAGGTTGGAGCGCTTCGCGTCCAGCAGCTTGCGCCAGTCGCCGCTCTGCAGCCAGAAGCCCAGGATGAGGACCAGGCCGATCCAGCCCAGAGTGAGGAGTTGCGAATTGGGCAGGGTGGCGAGTGCGGGCGGATTCATGCGCGGCATTTTACTGGCTTTGGCGGCGCGCGGCGCCGCGGTTTACAGCCAGTCGGTCAGCATGATGCCGATGCCGAGGCGGTTGATGCTGCGGTTGTAGTCGATGAGGCTCTCGCCATAGCCGTTGAAATACTGCACATAGCCTTTCAGCCGGTGCGTGAGGGGGAAGCTGTAGTCCAACTGCACGGCGCCGCGGTTGGCGTGCCAGC
>JAJZSR010000034.1 GCA_021849595.1 Pseudomonadota bacterium
CGGCAGCCTGGCCCGCTGCAAGCAGGCGGAGATCGTGCTGGATACCGATCTCGCCGGGCGTGCGGACGCCTTCAATCCGGCCGAGCTTTTTCTGGCCGCCATTGCCGCGTGCATCCTCAAGGGCATCGAGCGGGTGGCGCCCATCATCCGCTTCGATTTCCGGGGCCTTCGGGTGCGTGTCCATGGCGTACGCCAGGACGCCCCGCCGAAGATGGTGCTGATCGAGTACGTGATCGAGGTGGACACGGACGAACCCGATGCCCGTCTAAACCTGCTGCACGAAAACGTAAGAAAGTACGGCACCATTTACAACACCGTGGCGGCCGGAACGGAGCTCTCGGGCATTCTCCGTCGGGCGGGTGCGGGATGATGGTCTATCCCTGGATGGAGTTCTGGCGCCTGGCGGGCATTTTTGCGCCAGGCAGGATGGTTGCCATGAACATGAAGCGGACCTTATCCACCCTCACCGCCACCCTTCTGCCGGTTTCGTTGGGGGCGGACCTTGCCCATGGGCAAACGCCTTCGGCTTCGGGTCGCTTTTTCCGAGCAGCCATCTCGTCATGAACGACACCGCCCTCATGGCCATCGGCCTCGCCGTGCTATCTGTGGTTTCGGGCATGCTGGGGCTGGGCGTGGCCTTTGCCGCCGTCCCCTTCCTGGGCTTCTTCCTGCACGACCTCATGCACGAGGTGCAACCCCTCTCCCTGTTCCTGAACGGCGTCACCGCGCTCTTTTCCCTGTTCGGCTTTGCCCGCAGCGGGCTAGTGGAGTGGCGACCGGCTATTCTGCTTGCCATCGTTACCACCGTATTCGCGCCAGCCGGCGCATGGCTCGCGTTGCACATCGATGCGCGCTGGCTATGGGCATTTTATTTCGTCGCGGTCGCCTATCTCGCCTGGCGCATGTTCCTGCCGGAGAAATCCGATGCTACGTCGACGGTCGAACCCAATCTCAGGATGGCGTTGCTGCTCGCCGCGCCAATCGCGATCGCTGCCGGCATGCTTGGGGTGGGTCCAGGCTTTCTCCTGCTGCCGACGCTGATCCTGCTGGGCTATGAGCCCAAGCACGCCGCCGCCATCAACGCCCTTGCCGTCACACCGCCCTCGTTCTCCGCGCTGATCCCTCATCTGGCCACGGCCCGGGTTGACCCCGCGCTTGGAGCGTTGCTGGTGGTGGTCGGTGCCATGGGAGGCTTTGTCGGCGCGCGCATCACCAGCCTCTATGTACCCGGCAGGCGCTTGAAGCAGGCTTTCGGCGTGCTGATTGTGGTGATGACGGCGTACACGCTGCTTCAGATTCTTTCTACCTAGGGAGATCGGGGTGGAAAATGTTTTAATCCAACGCTTCCGCGAAGATACTGCGAAGGCGCCGAAAATCGCGTCGCGTTCGGCGCGCTTCGATGTCCGCGGGCGGTCACGAAAGCGAGGCCCCGTTGAATAGCGCGTGCGCAATCACGAGGCGCTTCGGCATCGTCGCACTGCTGGCCGTCTTCTGGCCCGTCCCAGCCATCGCCCAGGGCGCGGAGCGGGCGGAGGAAGCCTTTCGCCTCGCCGCCTACTATACGGTCAAGATCGAAACTACAGTCAGCCTGCCCACCGGTCCTGATGATGAGGCAGGCGTCTTCACAGGGGCGGGTTTCGTCGTCGATCTGCCGCGCCGCTGGATCGTCACCAATGCCCACGTGGTGTCCCGGTCGCCTGCGACGCTGCGTCTGCGTGCCCGCCATGGTCCATGGATTGCCGGCCGGCGCGTGTACGTCGACCCCTACCTGGACATCGCCGTCATTGCTCCCAAAAACCCTTCCCAATTGGCGAATGTCAAAGCCGCCACGCTTGCTTGCGGCAACACTCCGCCGGTGGGCCACCCCGTCGGCGCCTTCGGCCATCCGTGGGGTCTGGATTTCACGGGTACCCGCGGGATCGTCGCCGGTGTGGGCGAGCGCTACGAACCGGGCGCGCTGCTGACCGATGCGCCGATCAACGACGGCAATTCCGGGGGCCCGCTGATCAGTCTCGTCACCGGCCAGGTCGTTGGCGTCAACACCTCGGCATTGGCCGAGAAGGAAGTACAGAACCTGAATTTCGCGATCTCCGCGCGTTACGTCTGCCGCATCCTCGATCTGCTGCGCGCGGGTCGCGACCCCTCGCCGCTCGCCAGATCGCTTGTCTTTTATGCAGATACGCGACCGCCCGGCGCGCTCAAGGTCGCACGCAATTTCATGCCGCCCGGCTCGCCGCCGTGACGCTGCGCATAGAACGCAATGGCCGGAATGTTCTGCTTTCTGGCCATCTTCCTGCCATGAGCCCCGTGCTTGACCGCAAGGTGATTTACGCCTCCGGCGTCGTCTTCGGCCAGGCGCGGAACTTCGATCCTGCCGAGATCAACTACAGCCCTGTTACCACCTGTTACATCGAAGGCGGATCGCTTGGGATGGCGTCCGGCTTCGAACGCTGCGACGCGGTGGAAACGGTCGATGGCGTCGCCACGACCGATCTTGGGCATCTCCATCGCCAGTTGGAGGCCGCCCGGCGCACCGGCAGGCCCGTGGCCGTCGTGGTCAAACGGATCGCAGGACTCAAAGGCAGAAGTTATTTCGAATATCGTGCACTTAGCCTGCCGGTCGAAGACCTGCGCTGGGTACGTGTATCGGACGAGCGCGGCGAAGTGAGCGGAAGAAATCCGGGGGGTACGCATTAGGGGCGAAGGTCGTGACGGCCACCCTCGGGCCGTTTGACAACTTTGTAGCCAGGGCCCGCTCCCTCCTGCGCGCCGGTGGCCTAGCGTCGCATTGCCGGCAACGCGTGATGCGAGTCTGGCACTAGTCCGGACATAGATCGTCGCGGCAAGGAAGCAGGGCCATGACCAAATCGAACGAACTGTATGAACGGGAGCGGCAGGCTCTTCGCGCCGCCGTTCTATGCCGTCGCTGCAACCCTTGGTGGCGGCCACCGGCGATGCCTTGCGCCGCCATTTCGAACGCGTCTATGCGGACCGGCTGGATGGGGCGCATGCCGCCGAATGACAGGCGGGCTTGATTTGTAACCCCCGCGGTTTTAACAGAAAATCGATACACACACGGCACTTTTCACCACCATGTCCGATATTCTGGAATCGGTGGATCCGGCATCCTCCACCGCGACTAACGTCTTCAGCTGCGTCCTGCAGGCATGGCAGGCTCACGAAAGCGAATTGCGCGGCTATCTCATGCACCGCCTGGGCGACCGGTACCTGACCGACGACCTGCTGCAGGACGCTTTCCTCCGGGCGATGCGCCAAGGCGAGGGCTTTTGCGCCATCAACCAGCCGCGTGCCTGGCTTTTTCAAGTCGCACGCAACCTACTCGTCGACCGCGCCCGCCTGCAAAAGCCCGAAGTGGCTGTTGACGACGATCTGGTCGACGAGCAAGACGAACGCCCTCCGGTGGAGGCATTGGACGGCTGTCTTGCACGCAATCTCGCGGAAATGGCTGCCGAGGACCGCGACGTCATCGAACAGTGCGACCTGCAGGGCGTGAGGCAGCAAGTTTTCGCTGAGACCCACGGCCTCAGCCTGGCCGCGGTCAAATCGCGCCTGCTGCGCGCACGCCAGCGCCTGCGTGACAACTTGGTGCGCAATTGCCAGGTGCGCTTCGACGAAACCGGGCACGTGTGCTGCCACGTGCCGCGCGATACGCCGCACTGACGACCTCAGCCCGCCGGGATCGGGCATCCTTTTGCGTCGTCGTTCGTCCTCTTTGGTGTCACATCCACGACAAGGATCCATCATGACGACTTCCGCCTTTTCTCCTTCCCGCCGCAAACTCCTCGGCTCTGTGCCCGCGGCTGCCGCCGCCTCGATGCTCGCTGCCACCGGCTTTGCGCCCTCCGCCCGCGCTGCCGGCACTGCGGAGGGCGCCGAAGCGGCCGGGCCCGTAACCTTCTACGCGGAACTGCGCGTGGCCCAACCTAACAAAGCCGGATTTGACACCGGCATGCAGGCCTTTGCCCAGGCCATGCAGTCGAGAGAAGCACTGGCGGTGACGCTCAAACAGATGGTCGGCGACTCGACCATGGTGAAGAACTATCCTGCCTCGTACAAGGGCGTGCTGCGCAGCGCCTATCTGGACGGCGCCAAGGCCGGCACTCTGCCGCTTTTCTACAGCCTGTTCGTACGTTTTCCCGACCTACGCGCGCTGCGTGCGGCCCAAGCCGACGCCGTGTTCGACCGCCATGTGCTGCCCCATCTGCATGGCATGACGGTGCGGGACGACAAGCCCGTGCCCAGCCCACAGCCCATGGCGGTGTATCGCGGCGTGTTCGAGACCACTCTGGCGGGTGATCGCAAAGGCATTTACACCGGCCATGATGGTCTCGTGCGGTTCCTGAGCCACCCGGTGGACAGCCATTCGGCGACCCTGGTCACTGTGGAAAACCATGTTTTCCTGCCCGAATCTTTGGTTTCCGCCGCTGACAAGCTTGTTCCGCAGCTGCTCAAAGTGGCGCAGGAAACTTATCAGCCCTCAGATGACGTAAACAGGGCTGGGTTACCCGGTTCAATGCACAACCGGAATTACCGCAGAGCCATGAGCACCGAGGTGCTACGCAAAATCGAGCCGGACGGTCAGTATCGCGCCTATCTCCTGCATGGCGTCTGGGAGTCGGTTTGGGACCATGAAAATTCGCACCTCGATCCCCGCTTCCAAAAAGCCGTCGCCCCTGTTGGCGCAGCGGTGGCGATCGGGCCGGTAGAGCCGTTCTACGCCACGCGGTTGACGGTGCTGAAAGCCTGATTGCGCGCCGGGCCCCGGAGTCGGCAGGTTTTTTTTCGCCGACAGGGGCCACCGCTCGCATCCTTTTTCATCCTGGGTCGTCTTCTTCGTTGATCAAACGGTATTTTGAGTGTGTCCATGAGCGTCCAAGTGCAAACCCAAGGCGGCAGCGCCGCCAGTCCCGTCCTTTCCTCGTCCCCCGCCTGGCGGGCCTGGATATTGCCGGTGCTGTACGTGGTCGGCTGGGTGTCGCTGTACAGCCAACTGGAACCGGCCACCGAGGCTTTCATGCGCCTGCTGCCCATCGCGCCGCATAGCCATTTGCACGGCGCGGTGAGCTTCTTCGTCTTCGAAGTACCCAAGGTGCTGATGCTGTTGGCGCTCATCGTCTTTGTCGTGGGCGTGATCCAGACTTTTTTCACGCCCGAGCATACCCGCGCCATCCTCGCCGGCCGGCGCCAAGGCGTCGGCAACGTGCTGGCGGCGAGTCTCGGCATCGTCACGCCGTTTTGTTCCTGCTCGGCCGTGCCGCTGTTCATCGGCTTTCTCACGGCCGGCGTGCCGCTGGGGGTGACTTTCTCCTTCCTGGTGTCCGCGCCCATGGTCAACGAAGTGGCGCTGGCACTGCTGCTGGGCATGTTCGGCTGGAAGATCGCGCTGCTTTATCTGAGCCTCGGGCTGGCCGTGGCCATCGCCGCCGGATTGGTGATCGGGCGCATGAATCCGGTCAGACTGGTCGAGCCTTGGGTTTTCGACATTCCCGCGGTGAACAGCGCCGAGGCCCACCCCGGCTGGGACGCGCGCTTCGCCCAGGGTTGGAAGCACGTGCGCGAAATCGTGCTGAAGGTCGCTCCCTACATCATCGCGGGCGTTGCGGTAGGCGCGTGGATCCACGGCTACGTGCCGGAAAACTTCATGGCACACCTGATGGGAAGGAGCGCCTGGTGGTCGGTGCCGCTGGCGGTGCTGATCGGCGTGCCGATGTATTCCAACGCTGCGGGCATCATCCCGGTGGTGCAGGCGCTGCTCGGCAAAGGCGCGGCCCTGGGCACCACGCTGGCTTTCATGATGGCCGTCACCGCCTTGTCCTTCCCCGAGTTCATGATCCTCAAAAAGGTCATGAAGCCCCGGCTGATCGCCCTCTTCGCCGGTGTAGTGTCAGTGGGCATCGTCTTCGTGGGTTATGTGTTCAACGCGGTGATGTGAGCCGCAGCTTTAAAGGAGAGGTGCATGAAGCAGATCAAGGTACTGGGCACGGGGTGCGCCAGCTGCAAGACCACTCAGAAGCTCATTGAGGAGGTGATCGTCGCCAAAGGCGTCCAGGCCGAAGTGGAGAAGATAGAGGACATTCCCTCCATCATGAAATACGGTGTCATGCGCACGCCCGGCGTCGTGATAGACGGCAAGGTCGTGCATGCGGGCGGCATTCCCAGCCGCGCCCAGGTCGAACAGTGGCTGTCAGCCGCTTGATCGCCGTATCGGCAGGGAGACCCCGATGTGTTAGGAGGGCTTCTGCCATGAAATACCTGCCCCATTCCCTGGTGGCCGGACTGGTTTTGAGCGGCCTGCTGAGTTCATGGGCATGGGCCGACCCGGCGACCTGGACGCAAAAAGTCATTACCCCGGAAATTGCCCTCCAGGCCGCGCAGGCAGCCAAGTCCGAGTGCGAAAAGCGGGGCTGGCAAGTCACGGTCGCGGTGGCCGACCCCGCAGGCCTGCCCCTGGTGATGCTGCGCAGCCGCTACGCCGGCTGGCACACGGTAGAGGCCGCCACCGGCAAGGCGCGCACGGCGGCAAGCTGGCGCGAGCCCACCAGCAATGTGGCTGCGCGCGTAACCAGGCCGGACGCCGCCGAGAAGGCCGTCATGAATCTGCCCGGCGTGGTCATGATAGGCGGCGGCCTGCCCATAGAAGCAGGCGGCCAGATGGTCGGCGCCATCGGTGTTTCGGGGGCGCCGGGCGGCGCCAATGACGACCTTTGCGCCAAGGCGGGCATCGCCGCCATCGAGAGCGATCTGGCCTTTTGAATGCAGGCCCGACGCTTGGCACCACCTCCCGCCGGATCGAGCCGGCCCATCAGGCATTCGGAAGCCACCTCATGAGCTGCACGCACGGACGGACTGACTTCCCGTCGCGGCTGGAAATCCTGGGCAGCGGAATCGAGGCGGAAAAACTTCGCCGCCGCGTGGCCTGCGCCCTCGGGGGCCTGGGCTATCGGGCTGCAGTCCCCATTGTGCGCGATCTGCCGCGCGCGCTCGATCTGGGCGCCACCCGCAACCCCGCGCTGCTGCTTGATGGCGTGCTGCTGGCGGAGGGCCTCCCGTCCGCCGAACAGGTGGAGGCCCTGCTGCGGCAGCGGTAGGTGCAAGTTCGGCTACAAAGTTATCATGCAGTGCAGGCAATTGCCGGGCGGATCGACGTGGCCCCTGCGGCGCGCCGGCGTGAGTCGGCTCGCAAGGGGCCAAGCCAGCGGGCAGAGGAGCCATGCTTCACATATTGGTCATAGAGTGCTTATTTAGCGGCGTGTTGGGCGCGGTCGCGTTTCGTCTTGCCTGGGCCTTCAGCAGCAGCAAGAAGGTGGCCTGGGGAGTGGCGATCCTCCTCGCGGTCGTCGTCCTGCTTGTCCTTCCGGGCGAGATAGACGAGTGGCTCATCCGCGACTATGGCGGAAAGCCCTTTCATGCCCTGGCCATGAGTCCTTTTGCAGTGAATTTGCTGCGCGCGCTGTGCCTGCTGGTTGGTGCCTGGCTGGCCTCGCTTGCGGTTCGGCGGCGCTTAAAACTGGGACTCGAAGAGAATCCGCGCTACAAGGACTTTCCCTGAGGGCGTGGCGCGATGAACCCGGATAGGCCCATCGGTAGCCAGTGCCGCTGCAATGATGCAGGCACGCCGCGGCACGCGCGATCCGACGAGGCCGCAGTGTGAGCAGCTCAATAACTTCGGACGCTGCGGCTTGCGTACCGGGTTTCGTGCTGCTTTTCTCCACGCCCTTGTTGCCTGGATTCTCCGGTTTCGCGACAACGCCCGAAGGCTTCGCCCCCGCGCCCGAGGCAACGCGTAGGGCGCTTGCCCAGTGGCGCGAGGCGGCCCAGGCACATGTGCTCGGCCCCGCATTCATCCAGGCCGCACGCCTGGCCCTGCATCCTCTCGGCCGGCTCGACCTGGGCGATGCGCCTGTCCCGGAACCCCGCTATGCCGACGTCAGCCTGCTGACCCATGTGTTCGGCGTGGCCCTGTGGGAAGTGTGGCTGCCGGCCCCGCGGCAGGCATTCGACGCCGCGCGCTGGGTGGCATGGCTGGATCCCGATGGAGCTGACAGCGTCGCGGGGCGGGTCTGGCGCCGGCTCTCGGCCATCAGCCGGTGCATCGCGGGCACGCCGGACTTCAGTGCCTACCTGCCGCTGTCGGTCATCCGGCTCCCTGCCGCCGATCTCGACAGTTGGCTGGGTGGCCATGCCCAACAGACTGTAAGCCTGCTCTGGCGCGACCCCCTGGACCGACCGCTCAAGCCCGAGGTGGTGGACGGCGAACTGGCGCGCGACAGCTGTGCCCGCGTCGGCGGCATCACCCTGATCGGACGACGCAGCGCGCTGGACTTGCACGATCGCCACGATGGAAGCGCCGCCGAAGCCGAGGCGCTCGAACTGCCGCCGCGCAGCTCCCTGCCTTTCCTGATCACCCTGGAATTGTTGTGCATCGAGCGCGCCGTGCTGCAGAGCCTGTATGACCGGCTTGCCCATGCAGGCCCGCATTCCATCGACGACCTGGTTGCGCTCAAACAGGATGTGATGAACGGGCTGGAGGAGTACTACGGCGTCACCCTTGCCAGCACGCGCTTCAACGATGTGGTGGCCGAGGCGGGCGAGGACGTATTGGGCATCGTCGACCTGTTCGATGCCGTCACCGACCGGCTCGAGATGGTGAGCTTCACCCTCACCACCAATTACCAGCGGCGCATGACCCTGCTGCAGTTCTGGCTCACCGTGGTGTTCGGCGCCACCGAAATCGGCTTCATCGCCGCCAGCATCGCCACCTGGTACTACAAGAGCGGGCTGGGCACCGTGCTTGCATGGACGGTCGGCGCTGCGGCGGTGTCCGGCGCGATTCTGGTCGCTATGCTGCGCAGGAGGATTGAATGAGCCAAGGATCGCGCGACGTCTTCCCATCGGGATGGCGGCCACTCGCAAGGCATGGCGCGTAGAGGCACAGGGTTCGGGGCATCGCAGTGCAAGGAATGCCGTGACGCCCCGCAGCCTTCAAATAAAATCATCGTCCTCGTAGATGTAAAGCCCTCAATCAGCTGGCCACCCTTATGCAAAAGCTCGACCCCGTGGAAACCCAAGCGCTGCTGAATGGGATGGATGACGAATACAAAACGCGCCTGACCTGGGAGCAGGTGATACGCGATTTTGGCGCGCCCCCCTTCATCAATATCGTCAAAACCGAGCAGCGGCATATCGAATCCTTGCTCGGCCTGTGTGCAAAATACGGCGTACCGCCGCCAAACCGCTGGCCTGGCGGGGCGCCGCGCTATGCCTCGATGAACATGAACGTGGCATGCTAGCGGCGTCGGCCGCCCGCCTTCCGATGTTGCGCCGCACGAGGCCGATGCCTCCCCAGGACCGCCATCCTCGCCTACGACGTCACACTGGACCGTGTCGATGCCCACGGCAGCATGGCCTATTGCAAACAGGCCAGCCTAGCGCTCGATTCCGACGTGGCCGGTCGCGCTGACGCCCTCAACCTGGCCGAACTGCTTCTGGCGGCCGTCGGTGCCTGCATACTCAAGAACATCGAGCGTGTCGCCCCCATCCTGGGTTTCAAGTTACGCGCCGTGCACATTGAGGTGCACGGCGAGCGGCAAGATGCGCCGCCGAAGCGACAGCGCATCAGCTATCACATCCTAGTCGATACCGATGAAGCCGATCACCGCCTGGCCTTACTGCATCGCAACGTGCGGCAGTACGGCACGGTGTTTGATGCCGTGGCAGGTAGAACAGTCCTCGAAGGTTACCTGGAACGTCACGCCCCAAGTTCTGGCCCGGGTTGGGGCTAAGGCCCACTGGCAACGGCGTCAGGCGGCAACCAGTGACCTTAGGCTTTCCAGATAGATCCTGTTTTGACTTTCTGGGCGTCTGCTGACAGACGTAAGCATCATCGCCCTGAGGGCCGCTTTTTGGCCGACCTGCGGTCCGCTCGTAGGCGCGCCGAACGACTGCTCCACCCGTATATCTGCCGTTGCACCTCTGACGGATCGACCGGCGGCAATGGGTCGGGTGCGGTCCGTCGTTGCTGACGAAAGCAGCCAGTCGTGCAGCATACCGCGTCAACGTCGGCAACTCTTCGCGGTCGCGCTATTGGCTTGTCGCGGGATGCGTAAATCTGCTCGCACATTGCCTCGCCATCATCCCGCGATCCGGTGAAATTCCGGGCTACGCCGCCGCGATCCTGCTGCCCGACTTTGCTGCGGCCTTGACGGCGTACATTTGCGCGTCGGCCTTGGCCAGCAGTTCTCCGGCGCCGAGGCGCTGTGTGCCGTCGTAGACGACGGCGCCGATGCTTGCCGAAACGCCGGCCGGCGTCGCCTGGAAGGGCGCGAATGCGGCGCCGATTTTTTCGTGGATGCGCGCCAATACCTGTTCGGCCTGGTCCCGATCGGTGCGGGGCAGCAGGACGCCAAACTCGTCCCCGCCCAACCGGCCCACATGGTCTCCCGCACGCAGGGCTTGCCGAATGCTGTCCGCCGTTGCGACCAAGAGCTCGTCTCCGCGCTGATGGCCGAGGGTGTCGTTGAGCGCCTTGAAATTGTCGAGATCCAGAAATACCAGGGTCAGCGGCGTTTTCTGGCGCTGGGCATTTTCGATTTCGACGGCGCAGGCTTCCAGGAACTGGCGGCGGTTGGCTACCTTGGTGAGATCGTCGCGTGCGCTCAACTCGTCCAGGCGATGCATCGTCTGGCGCAGACGGCACACGAGGACGGCGACGAACAGGAACAGCGTGCCGAGCAACAGCGTGTTGTAGGCCATCAACGGGACCGCATGATACTGCGGCCACTGGCTGATGACGGAGGCCCTGAGCACGCCCGAGAGCAGGGCAACGGCATAGGCCGTCAGGTTCGACCCATACCATGCCACCAGTGCGACAGGCAGCAGATAGTAGGCGCTGAAGGACACGAACGGCCCGGTAAGATAGTCCAGCCAGCCGACAAGGCCTTCCAGGCTCAGCGCGATGGCGTAAATGCGGCGCTTGTTTTGGCGCGCCAGGATGCAATGCAGCTTCTTGAGAATGCGCATAGACGTAGCCCGGCGCGAACAGTAACCTTTTTTATTGTAGAGGATTGCGGCTTTGGCAACTGGCGCCGGCCATGTTGAGGGGGCGGGAGGTGCGCGGCGGTTGCAAGCCGCCGCTCGGGAGGCAGGTGCCGGCGCCGGCCGGAGTCAGGGCGCGCCGGCTTCAAACTCCACGCCGGGCTGCGCTTCCGGCAGCTCGTCCAGCAACAACCTACGGCTGTTGCGCTCCAGTTTTTCCAGGTCCGCTTCGCTGAGATAAGACTTGGCATCGGCCAGCGCGGCTTCCATGAGGCGGCCCGCCAGGGCCTGTGGTTCGCTGCCGGCGAGGTCCGCTAGGGCGCGCAGGCAGTGGTAGGCCTCGACGCTCATGGGCACCTCCAGGCTGCGGCCGGAAATCACCGGGGCGGTCCGGCCGGCTCCTGCGCCGGCGGCCATCAAGCTGTCCATCAGGCGCGCGATGCGGTGAGTCGAGGCGGCGCCATGCGCGGACTTGAGGCGTATCTTGTTGAGAAAATAATGCTCGAATTCGATCTTGGCCTGGTGCACCCAGCGGCCCTGGCGCAGCCACAGGATGTTGCGCAGGGGCACCTGCGGCTCCGCCAGGAAGGCAGCGCCGCTCTTGCCCAGGTCGTTGAGCCAGACCGCGCGCCGGAAGGTCGCCGCCTGCAAGGGCGCGCCGCGCGCCGCGGCGAGCAAATTGGCTACGGCGGTCTCCGTTTCCTGCTGGATGGCATAGACGGAGTCCGGCACGCCGACCGGCACGGGAGTCTGTGAGGGAGCGTCGTGGGCGATGCATGCGCCGGCAGCAAAAATTTCCGGGTAATCCGGGCTGCGCATGTAGCTGTCGACTTTCACGCGCCCGGTGGCATTGGTCAGGCCGGGCGTGGTGCGCAGGGCCGCGATGCCTTCGAGGGGCGGCCAATACACGCAATATTTGTAAGGCAGGCGGTTGGCGGCCTGCTTGAGTTCGGCGGGACCGCGCTGCGCGATTTCCACCTCGCTTGCCGTCACGCGCAAAGTCTCTGCATTGCAGACGACACGGATGTCGCTTTGCGCGAGGACGTTTTCCAGCAGTTGCCGGGTTTCGGTTTCCAGGCCAAGGCCGAGATGGCCGGGGTAGGGCTCGGGCGTGACGATGGTAATGGGCACGCGCTCGCGGATGCCGCGGCGGCGCAGGTCGGCGTCCACCAGCAGGGCGTATTCGTACATGGGGCCGAGCACTGAGGCGTGCTGCGTGGCGCCCACCACGATGGGGCCGGGTTGGCGCACGAAGTCGCGATAGGCGGCATAGGCCTTCTTGGCCTGCTCCAGGTGGATCACGCCATGGGTGTGTTCGGCCAGGCCCGGGACGTGGCCGCCAGCCGGCAGCACGCCGGTGGCGAGCAGCAGATAGTCGTAAGCCACCTCCTGGCCGTTGGCCAGTTCGACCTGCTTGCGATGGGGATCCAGCGCCTTGAGGCCGCTGGCGACGAACTCAATGCCGCGCCCCGCCAGATAGCTGGCGATGGGAAAGGCGATGTCATGCTCGTCCCGCCACCCCATGGCGACCCAGGGATTGGAGGGGACGAAATGAAAATAATCTCGGTCGGATACCACGATTACGTTGCCCGCGGCACCGAGCGCTTCTTTCAGGCGATAGGCTGCCGGCACCCCGGCGATGCCTGCGCCGGCAATCACGATTCTGGTCATGTCATGCTCCTTGGGTCACGGGCGAAAAGGCTCAGCCTTTCTGGCGCACCACCTGATAGGCCCGCCCGAGATAGCTGAGCGACGCGAAACCGCTCCAGATGTGCACCAGGCGGCTGAAAGGGAACAGCAGAAACAGCGTCATGCCGAAAAACAGATGCACCTTGTAGATGAGGGGGACATTGGCCACGTAGGCGGCGGCACCCCCCTGAAAGGTGACGATGTGCTGGGCCCAGGCCGAGAGCGCCAGCATCTCGCTGCCTTCCAGGTGCCGCGCAGAAAACAGTATGGTGGTGAGCCCCAGCAGCAGGGTGACCAGGATCCACAGCAGGATGAAAATATCCATGGGCTTGCTGGTCTTGCGGATGCGCGCATCGCCCAGGCGCCGCTGCAGCAGCAGGACCACGCCGGCCAGGCACAGCAGTCCGGCGACGCCGCCGCTCACCATGGCCAGCAACTGCTTGCCGGGTATGCTGAGCCCCAGGCCTTCGTACACGTGGTGGGGTGTGAGCAGCCCCACGGCGTGGCCGAAGAACAAAAACAATATGCCGATGTGGAACAGATTGCTGCCCCAGCGCAACTGTCCGCGCCGCAGCAACTGGGAGGAGTCGCTCTTCCAGGTGTACTGCTCGCGGTCGAAGCGGATCAGGCTGCCGAGCAGGAAGATCGTCGCAGCGATATAGGGGTAGATGCCGAAGAGGAATTGCTGAAAGTAATCCATGATGGGCTCCTCTGGGATGTCAGGGTCAACGCAGGCCGGCGGCCTGCTTCATGGGATGAAAATTCACCACGGCGATCTCGGGCCGGGGCTTGAGCAAGGGCTCCAGGCCGTCGGGGCCGGGGCCGAACATTTCCATGGCCTCGTCCATGTCCTTGACCGGCGGCTCCGTGAGCGGCTCGGCCGCAACGGGCGACAGCGCTTCCAACTGGCGCATGACCAGCGCGTAGGCGCTGCCGTTGTCCGCCAGCTTGCGGCCCACGGCGGCAATGACGTGCACCGCCTCGGCGAGGAGGTCGAGCGCCTGCACCTGCGGCAGCAGGGAGAGGAATTCCAGGAACAGGGGCAGGTAATCGGGCAATTCCGCCTCGGCGATCTCCAGGCCGCGGCTGCGGTATTCCTCCATGAGGCTTACCAGCGCGGGGCCGCGGTCGCGCGACTCGCCGTGGATGTGCTCGTACAGATGTAGGGAATGCGAAGGGTTGCGATCGAAAGTGGCGACGTATTCCTCCTGCAGCCGGATCAGCGAGCCCTGGCGCAGCGCTTCCAGCAGCGGTGCGAGCGCTGCCCGGGCACCGCCGTTTTGCGCATGTTCCGCCGCGAGCACGTCTTCCAGCTCGGGTAGGGCACGGCGCCATTCATCCTGCGGATAGCTCAGCAGGATGGCGAATACTTTGAAGCTCTGCATCATGTCCTCCTAGCCGGCGATTTTCTTGCGCAGATGGGTGAGGTCCACCGGCACGACGTTCTTGCGCTTGCCGAACAGGCTGGGCTTGCTCACACCGTCGGAGCAGCCGTTGCCAAAGGTGAAGCCGCAGGCGGCCTTCTCCTCGAACGTGTCAATGGCCTCCTCGCGGTGGTTGGTGGGAATGACGAAGCGGTCCTCGTAATTGGCAATCGCCATGTAGCGGTACATTTCGTCGGCCTGGGCAACGGACAGCCCCACCTGCCGCAGCGCGGCCGTGTTGCCTTCGCCTTCCACCGACTTGCCGCGCATGTAGGCACGCATGGCAAGCATGCGATCGAGGGCGGAAGTGACCGGCGCTTCCTTACCGGCGGTGAGCAGGTTGGCCAGATACTTGACCGGGATGCGCAGGCTGCGGGTATCGGGAATGATGCCGTTCATGCCCATGCGTCCGGATTCCGCCGCAGCCTGGATGGGCGACAGCGGCGGGATGTACCAGACCATGGGCAGGGTGCGGTACTCGGGATGCAGCGGGAAGGCGACTTTCCAGTCCATGGCCATCTTCCATACCGGGGATTTCGTCGCCGCCTCCAGCCAGGCCTCGGGAACGCCATCGCGCCGAGCCTGCTCCCGGACAACCGGGTCGTTGGGGTCGAGGAAGACCTTCAGTTGGGCCTCGTACAAATCCTCGGGGTTTTCCACGCTGGCGGCCTCCTGGATGCGGTCGGCGTCATAGAGCATGACCCCCAGATAGCGAATGCGCCCCACACAGGTTTCCGAACACACCGTGGGCTGCCCGGCCTCGATGCGGGGATAGCAGAAAATGCACTTCTCCGCTTTGCCGCTTTTCCAGTTGTAGTAGATCTTCTTGTAGGGGCAGCCCGAGATGCACATGCGCCAGCCGCGGCACTTGTCCTGGTCCACCAGCACGATGCCGTCTTCCTCGCGCTTGTAGATGGAGCCGGATGGGCAGGAGGCCACGCAGGTGGGATTGAGGCAGTGCTCGCATAGCCGCGGCAAATACATGAGGAAGGTATTTTCGAAGGTGGCGTACATTTCCTTCTGCACGTCCTCGAAGCAGGCGTCCCGGCCGCGCGAGCCGAATTCGCCGCCCAGGTCGTCCTCCCAGTTGGGGCCCCAGTGGATCTTGTCCATTTTCTCGCCCGTGATGACCGATACCGGGCGTGCCGTGGGGGGCGTTTCCGACAGCGGCGCGTTTTGCAGGTGCTGGTAGTCGTAGCTGAAGGGTTCGTAGTAGTCGTCGATTTCCGGCAGATTGGGGTTGGCAAAGATGTTGGAGAGAATCTTGCCGCGGCTGCCCTGGCGCGGCTCGATGGCGCCGTCGGCCTTGCGCTTCCAGCCGCCGTTCCAGACATCCTGGTTTTCCCACTGCTTGGGATAGCCGATGCCGGGCTTGGACTCGACGTTGTTGAACCACACGTACTCCATGCCTTCGCGCGAGGTCCACACGTTCTTGCAGGTGATGGAACAGGTGTGGCAGCCGATGCACTTGTCCAGGTTGAGCACCATGGCGATTTGGGCTCTGATCTTCATTGCGTTCTCCTTGCGGGGCGGGCGCCGCGTGCGCCGGCGATTGCGGTCATTTGCTCATCCAGGCCGGATTGGGCTGGGCCTCGCGCTCGGGCGTGAGCGGCCCTTCCATCCAGTCCACCGTTTTCATCTTGCGCACGATCACGTATTCGTCGCGGTTGCTGCCCACCGTGCCGTAGTAGTTGAAGCCGTAGGCGAGCTGGGCGTAGCCGCCGATCATGTGCGTGGGTTTGGTCACCGTGCGCGTCACCGAGTTGTGGATGCCGCCGCGGAAGCCGCTGGTTTCGGCCCCGGGCACGTTCACGATCTTTTCCTGGGCGTGGTACATGAGGCACATGCCGCGCGGCACGCGCTGGCTCACCACGGCGCGCGCCGTGAGGGTGCCGTTGACGTTGAACACCTCCACCCAGTCGTTGTCGCGGATGCCGGCTTCCTGCGCTTCGACCTCCGAGACCCAGACGTGCGGCCCACCGCGCGACAGGGTGAGCATGCGCAGGTTGTCGGTGTAGGTGCTGTGTATGCCCCATTTCTGGTGCGGCGTGATCCAGTTGAGCACCAGCTCGTGATGGCCGTTGCCATGCTTGCCCAGCATGGGCTTGATGGTGCGCGTGTCGATGGGCGGCTTGTACACGCACAGCTCCTCGCCGAAATCCAGCATCCAGCGGTGATCCTGGTAGAACTGCTGGCGGCCGGTGAGGGTGCGCCAGGGAATCAGCTCATGCACGTTGGTATAGCCGGCGTTGTAGGACACGTGCTCAGATTCCAGGCCGCTCCAGGTCGGGCTGGAGATGATCTTGCGCGGCTGCGCGACGATGTCGCGGAAGCGGATCTTGTCGTCTTCACGCGGTAGGGCCAGATGGGTATGGTCGCGTCCGGTGATTTTGGACAAGGCGGCCCAGGATTTCACCGCCACCTGGCCGTTGGTTTCCGGTGCCAGCATGAGGATTACTTCGGCCGCGTCGATGGCGCTGTCGATCTTCGGCTGGCCGCGGGCCGCGCCTTGCGCCTGCACCACGCCATTGAGGTCACCCAGTTGCTTGACCTCGCTCTCGGTGTTCCAGGTGATGCCCTTGCCGCCGTTGCCGACTTTGGCCATGAGTGGCCCCAGGGCGGTGAACTTGTTGTAGGTCTCGCCGTATTCGCGCGTCACCACCGTCATGTTGGGCAGGGTCTTGCCCGGCACCGGCTCGCATTCCCCATGTTTCCAGTCCTTGACCGCCAGCGGCTGGCCTAGCTCGGACGGGGTATCGTGCAGCAGCGGCGTGAGCACCAGATCCTTGCGCGTGCCCAGGTGCTCGCGGGCCAGTTCGGAAAACTTCTTCGCGATGGTCTTGTAAATCTCCCAATCGGTCTTGCTTTGCCACAAGGGCTGGATCGCCTCGCCCAGCGGGTGGATGAAGGGGTGCATGTCCGAGGTGTTGAGATCGTCTTTCTCGTACCAGGTGGCCGAGGGCAGCACGATGTCGGAATACAGACAGGTGGTGGACATGCGGAAGTCCAGGGTCACCAGCAAATCCAGCTTGCCTTGCGCGGCCTTGTCGCGCCAGATCACTTCGGCCGGTTTGGTCTGGCCCGATTCGCCCAGGTCTGGCCCCATCACCGCGTTCTGGGTGCCCAGCAGGTATTTGAGGAAATATTCGTGGCCCTTGCCGGAGGAGCCCAGCAGATTCGAGCGCCACACGAACAGGTTGCGGGGGAAGTTCTTCGGGTTGTCGGGGTCCTCGCAGGAAAATTTGAGGTTGCCGTTCTTGATCTCGTCCACCGCGAATTTCACCGGATCGACGCCGGCCGCCTCGGCCGCCTTGATCACCTCCAGCGGATTGCTTTCCAGTTGCGGCGCGGAGGGCAGCCAGCCCATGCGTTCGGCGCGCACGTTGAAATCGATCAGGCTCTGCTCTGCCGTGGCCTGGTCGGCCTTGGCGGAAAGCAGCTCGGAGACGCCGACCTTCTCGTGGCGCCACTGGCTGGTGTGGTTGTAGAAGAAGGAGGTGCCGTTCATCTGGCGCGGCGGGCGATGCCAATCCAGGGCAAAGGCCAGCGCGGTCCAACCCGGCTGTGGGCGCAGCTTTTCCTGGCCCACGTAATGGGCCCAGCCGCCGCCGGACTGGCCCACGCAGCCGCACATCATGAGCAGGTTCATGATGCCGCGGTAGATCATGTCGTTGTGGTACCAATGGTTCAGGCCGGCGCCCAGGATGACCATGGATTTACCGTGGGTCTTGTCGGCGTTGTCGGCAAACTCGCGTGCCACGGTGATGATGTCGGCACGCCGCACGCCCGTGTGCTTTTCCGCCCAGGCGGGTGTGTAGGGCACATCGGCGTCGTAATCCGGGGCGGCCTGTTCGTCGTCCAGGCTGCGATTGACGCCGTAGTTGGCCAGCATGAGGTCGTACACCGTGGCCACCTTGATGGTCTGGCCCGACGCCTGGATCAGTTTCACCGGCACGCGGCGCGACATGAGTTCGGGATGATCGCTGCCGCCGAAATAGGGGAAGGCCACTTCGGCGATTTCGTCATGGCTGCCCAAAAGGCTCAGTTGCGGTTTCACCTCCTGGCCACTGAAGCCGTCGCGCATTTCCAGGTTCCAGGCGCCGGCCTGGCCCCAGCGAAAGCCGACCGAGCCGTTGGGCGCCACCAGATAGCCGGTGTTCTCGTCGTAGATCAGAGTCTTCCAGTCGGGGTTGTTGTCCTGACCGAGGCTGCCGGCCAGGTCGGAGGCGCGCAGGAAGCGGTCCGACACCAGCTTGCCGTTCTGTTCCTTCAACATCACCAGCATGGGCATGTCGGTGTATTGGCGGCAATAGGTATCGAAGTAGGCGCTCATGTCGCGGTTGTGGAACTCGCTCAGCACGACGTGGCCCATGGCCATCGCCAGCGCCGCATCGGTGCCCTGCTTGGGAGCCAGCCAGAGGTCGCCGAATTTCACCATTTCGCCGAAGTCGGCGGAGATGGCCACCGTCTTGGTGCCCTTGTAGCGCACCTCGGTGTAGAAGTGGGCATCCGGGGTGCGGGTCTGCGGCACGTTGGAGCCCCACACCAGCAGATAGGTGGAGTTGTACCAATCAGCCGACTCCGGCACGTCGGTTTGCTCGCCCCAGACCTGGGGGCTGGAAGGCGGCAGGTCGCAGTACCAGTCGTAAAAGGATAGGCACACGCCGCCGATCAGGGAAAGATAACGCGAGCCGGCGGCATAGCTCACCATGGACATGGCTGGAATAGGAGAAAAGCCCGCCACCCGATCCGGGCCGTACTCGCGGATGGTGTACACGTTGGCCGCGGCGATGATTTCCGCCACCTCGTCCCAGGTGGCGCGCACCATGCCGCCCTGGCCGCGCACGGCCTTGTACTTCTTGGCCTTCGCCGGATCCTGGCTGATCGCCGCCCAGGCCTCCACCGGCCCCAGGGTCTGGCGCGCCTCGCGCCACAGTTCCATGAGGCGCCCGCGCACCAGCGGATACTTGAGCCGCTGCGCCGAATACACGTACCAGGAATAGGAAGCGCCGCGGGGGCAGCCGCGCGGCTCGTGGTTGGGCAAATCGGGGCGCGTGCGCGGATAATCGGTCTGCTGAGTTTCCCAGGTGATGAGCCCGTTCTTCACATAAATCTTCCAACTGCACGAGCCGGTGCAATTCACCCCGTGGGTGGAACGCACGATTTTGTCCTGCTGCCAGCGGCCGCGGTAGCCGTCCTCCCAACTGCGGTCCTCGCGGGTGACGACGCCGTGGCCGTTGGAAAACTCGGACTGGTTCTTGCGGAAGAACATCAGTCGGTCGAGAAAGTGACTCATTGCGTACTCCTTGTTGGACGGGCAGTCAGTAGCAGTTGTCAGTAATCAGTCGGGAGATTGGGTAATGGATACTGCTGCCAACTGAGAACTGCCAATACTCTTCATCACGGATTCCGAATCTCCGCACCGCGGCGCAGGTAGAACCACCAGTTGAGCAGCAGGCACAGGGCGTAAAACACGGCGAACCCGTACAAAGCGTTTTCCGGGGTGCCGGACTTGATCTGGCCTTTGATGACTTCGGGGGCGATGAACGAGCCGTAGGCGGCCACGGCCGAGGTCCATCCCAGCACCGGGCCGGCCTGCTGGCGATCGAAGATGTAGCCCACGGAACGGAAGGTGGAGCCGTTGCCTATGCCGCTGGCGGCAAAGAGCACCACGAAGGTGGCGAGGAACTGGGCGAAATAATCTTCCGGCCGCGGCGAATGGTAGGCCTGCATGAGCAGGTAGCCGGCATACACCGACGCAGCCACCATGACCGCGGAAATGATCTGGGTGACGATGGCGCCGCCCACCTTGTCCGAAATCCAGCCGCCCACGGGACGTATCAGGGCGCCGACGAAAGGCCCGATCCAGGCATAGGTGAGCGCGGAAGGCGCGGCCGGATTCTTGACGTGGTGCCAGGTCTGGGTCGCGGCGTCGAACAGGTGATGCTGGC
>JAJZSR010000195.1 GCA_021849595.1 Pseudomonadota bacterium
TCCGATCTGCATCCTCAGCGTGCTGCTGTACGGCACCTTCGGCACCTATCTGCTGGGGAGCGGATTTCATCCCGCCGTGAGGGACCTGCCCACGGCGCTGTACTTCACCTTCATCACGCTTTCCACCGTGGGCTACGGCGACATCGTGCCCGTCACGCTCGATGCGCGCCTGTTCGTCATGTCGCTCATCCTGGCAGGCCTGAGCATCTTCGCCTCGGCCATCATCTCCACCTTCGGCCCGGCGCTGGCGCGCCAGGTCGGCCGGCTTTTCGATGTGAAAGGAAATCCCATGCAGCTGCGCAACCACGTCATCCTCGTCGGCAGCGGCCCCATGGCGCGCAACATCGCGCGCGAGTTGGCCGCACGCAAGACCGATTTCGTGCAGATCGTGGTGGGCGGCAGCGCGGACGCCGAAACGCCCTGGCCGGTGGTCAAGGGCGATGCCAGCGAGGACGAGGTGCTGGTCGCCGCCGGTATCCGCCACGCCCGCCTGCTCATCGCCGCGCGCGAGGACGACGGCGAAAACGCCTTCATCGCGCTTGCCACTAAGGCGCTCAATCCTGCCATCCGCGTGCTCGCCGTGGCCAGCTCGGCGCACGCCATCCACCGCCTCAAGCTCGCCCATGCGGACGTGGTGTTTGCGCCGGTGGCGGTGGGCGCGCGCATCCTGGCCAATCTGGTGGAAGGGGACAGCATACCCAAGGAGTTCCACGATCTGCTGGAGAGCTGACCGGGAAAGCGTGCTAAGGTAGTAGCGAAACCCTCTCTCTACATTCAAGAACCAACAAGAATGCGAGGTATGCCATGCGCTTAGGCCGTCTTCTTTGCCTTCTCGCCCTCTGCCTTTCCCCTATCTCTGCGAGCGCACAGACCGAGGTTTCGGTGCTGGGCGGCGGCGGTTATCGCACCGCGATGGAGCAGGTCGGCCTGGGCTGGTCCTGGCACCCCGCGCTGCTGCCCGACAACGGGCACTGGGCCAGCTATTGGGAGCTGAGCCTGGGGCATTGGGACGGGCCCGGCAACCATCTGTGGGACGCTGGCCTCACGCCCTATGTGCGCTATCGCTTCAGCGGCAGGGTGGGCTGGTACGCCGAAGCCGGCTTCGGCGCGCATTATCTTTCCGACCATTACCGGCGCGGCAGCGGCACCTCAGCCACGCTCTATCAGTTCGGCTCCGTGCTGGCAGCGGGCTATCGTTTTTCCGGCGGCAGCGACCTGGCCCTGCGGGCCGAGCATGTATCCAACGCCGGGATCGAGGAGCCCAATCCCGGCATCAGCTTCCTGCAACTGCGCTACCAGTACTGGTTCTGAACTCGGCGCCTGTGAAGAAATCGCCGTAGCGGCCTGAAAGGCTGTCAGGCGCTCAGTCGAACACCACGGTCTTGTTGGCGTACACCAACACGCGGTTGTCGATGTGCCACTTCACGGCGCGCGAGAGCACGATTTTCTCCAGGTCCGCGCCCTTGTGGATGAGATCGTCCAGGGTGTCGCGATGCGAAATGCGCGCCACGTCCTGCTCGATGATGGGGCCGTCGTCCAGGGTTTCCGTGACGTAGTGCGAGGTCGCGCCGATGAGCTTGACGCCGCGCTCGAAGGCGCGGTGGTAAGGCTTGGCGCCGTGGAAGGCCGGCAGAAAAGAATGATGGATGTTGATGATGCGCTGCGGAAAGTGCGCGATGAAGCGCGGCGACAGCACCTGCATGTAGCGCGCCAGGACGATGAAATCCACCTTGCGGTCGCGCAGGATGGCAAGCTGCATCTTTTCCGCCTCGTCCTTGGCATCGCGGTTCACCGGAACATGCTGATAGGGCAGCCGATAAGTCTCCGCCAGCCAGCGCGTGTCCTCGTGGTTGCTGAGGATGATGGGAATTTCGCAATGCAGCTCGCCGCTCTGATAGCGGTACAGCAGATCCGCCAGGCAGTGGTCGAACTTGGAGACGAACACCGCCATGCGCGGCTTGTGGGCCGACTCGGAAAGGCGCCAGGTCATGCGGTACTGCGCGGCGATGGGCGCAAAGGCCTGGGGAAATTCCGCCAGCGGCAGAGTAAAACCTTGCAAATCCCATTCCACGCGCATAAGGAAGAGCTTGAGTTCGCCGTCCTGATGCTGGTCGGCATGCAGGATGTTGGCATTGTGCGCAAGCAGAAAATTGGCAATGGCGGCCACCAGGCCGCGCTGATCGGGACAGGACAGCAGCAGTACCGCGGTATTTTTCATGGCTCTTTTGCTCGGTGGAGCCCGAATGATAGCCGCTAACGGGCATGGTCCGACGGCCGACGCCCGCGCGTGGTGCGGAACGCCGGCACTACTCGATACGGCGCCTGCTGAAAAAATCATCGGCCTACCGCGCGGGAAATCCGTCCGGGATCGCTAAATAAGCAAATCAGCGTTTACCCAAGAAATCGCATGGGCCGGCCTCGACGCGAATTTTCCGCGGGTCGGCCGCATGAATGCGTGCATCTGCCGAAGTTTTACGCAGCGCCGCGGCGCAATCGCTTGCCTGTGCTGGGCCCTGCCGGAGCGCTTTCGCGCGCACGAAAATTTTTCGCAAAAGCCAGTTGACAGCCCGGCCACCCCTACTAGAATTTGTACACGGCTTACCGATAGACCACTAGATATTGTTGGCAACTCTGTGGATAAGCCCTGAAAAGTCTTTGGATCATTTCGTGCCCCTGCCGGCGCGGCCACCAAGAGGAGAGGATATGCTGCAAACCGCCACCGAGCCCACCGCCCACCCCACCATCGCCAACGAAGGCATCGCCCCGCCCCCGTCTTCGGGACCCTACGCCGACTACAAACTCATCCGCCGCAACGGCGCGGTGGTCGGCTTCGAGCCGGGCAAGATCGCGGTCGCCATGACCAAGGCCTTCATCGCCGTGCAGGGTGGCCAAGCGGCGGCTTCGGCGCGCATCCGCGAACTGGTGGAACTGCTGACCCAGCAGGTGGTGGGCGCGCTGGTGCGCCGCCAGCCCGGCGGCGGCACCTTCCACATCGAGGACGTGCAGGACCAGGTGGAACTCTCGCTCATGCGTTCCGGCGAGCATGAAGTCGCGCGCGCCTACGTGCTGTACCGCGAGAAGCGCGCCCAGGAGCGCGCCGCGCAGAAGGCCGCCGGCATCGCCACCGACGCCACCCTGCATGTGCTGGAGGACGGCCAGAAGAAGCCGCTCGACATCGCGCGCCTGAATGCCCTGCTCTCCGACGCCTGCGCCGGCCTGGGCGAGCACGTCCGCGCCGAACCCATCCTGCAGACCGTGCTGCGCGACCTCTACGACGGCGTGCCCATGGAAGAGGTCGAGAAGGCCCTGGTCCTCGCCGCCCGCGCCGGCATCGAGAAGGACCCCGCCTATTCGCTGGTCACCGCTCGCCTGCTGCTCAACTCCATCCGCCACGAAGTGCTGGGCCATGCCGTCACCCAGGAGGAGATGGCCAAGGAATACGCCGACTACTTCCCCGCCTTCATCAAGAAAGGCATCGGCGCCGAGCTGCTCGACGAGCGCCTGGCGCAGTTCGACCTCGCCCGCCTGGCCGCCGCACTCGACGCCCGCCGCGACCTGCAGTTCGGCTACCTGGGCTTGCAGACCCTGTACGACCGCTATTTCCTGCACATCGAGGAGCGCCGCATTGAACTGCCGCAGGCCTTCTTCATGCGCGTGGCCATGGGCCTGGCCATCAACGAGATCGACCGCGAAGCGCGCGCCATCGAGTTCTACAACGTGCTGTCGTCCTTCGACTTCATGTCGTCCACGCCCACGCTGTTCAATTCCGGCACGCGCCACAGCCAGCTGTCGTCCTGCTACCTCACCACCGTCACCGAC
>JAJZSR010000035.1:0-3637 GCA_021849595.1 Pseudomonadota bacterium
CAAGTTCAAGACCTACGGCTGCGGCTCGGCGATTGCGTCTTCCAGCCTGGTGACGGAATGGGTCAAGGGCAAGACCCTGGATGAGGCCATGGAGATCAAAAACACCGCCATCGCCGAGGAACTCGCCCTGCCCCCCGTCAAGATCCACTGCTCCATCCTCGCCGAGGATGCCATCAAGGCCGCCGTCGCGGATTACAAGGCCAAGCACGGCGCCAGCGAAGACAAGGCAGTGAGCAACGGTTGAGGTCATCATGAGCATCACCATCACGGAACGTGCAGCGGAGCACGTCAACAACTTCATGGCCAAGCGTGGCAAGGGCATCGGCCTCAGATTGGGCGTGCGCACTACTGGCTGTTCGGGCATGGCCTACAAGCTGGAGTTCGCCGATGCAGAACAGGAAGGCGACTTGAGCTTCGAGAGCCACGGGGTGCGCGTCTTCGTCGATCCCAAGAGCCTTCCCTACCTGGATGGTACCGAGCTTGATTTCGTGCGCGAAGGGCTGAACGAGGGCTTCAAGTTCAACAACCCCAACGTCAAGAATACCTGCGGCTGCGGGGAGAGCTTCAACGTATAAGCGCTGAAAGTTGATAGTGGCCAGTTGGCAGTTTGCAGCAGCCAGTGTGGGGGATTCTTGAACGCCGGCCGGCAATCTGCCTTGTTCGGCTAGACCTATGACGCCCGATTTTTCCGCCGACCATTTCGCCCTCTTCGGACTTGCCGCAGCTTTCCGCATGGACGATGCGGCGCTGGATCGCGCCTGGCGGGAGCTGCAGGCGCAGGTACATCCCGATCGTTATGCCCATGCCGGCGAAGCGGAGAAGCGCCTGTCCATGCAGTGGGCGACGCATGTGAACGAGGCTTACCGGACGCTCAAGGAGCCCCTGCGGCGCGCGGACTATCTGTTGCAAAAGCGCGGCATCCATGCGCTGGGCGAGCGTCAGACGAGCTTGCCGGCGGATTTTCTAATGCAGCAGATGGAATGGCGCGAAGCGCTGCAGGAGGCGCAGCAGGCGCGCGACGCCAATGCCATCGACCAACTCCGGCGCACGCTCAAGCGCGAGGTCGCGGGCTTGACCGACCTGCTCGCGCGCCAGTTGGACGAGGAGGAGATCTGGAACGCGGCGGCGGATACCGTGCGCAAGCTGCGTTTCGTGCAGAAGCTTACCGAGGACGTCAACCTGGCCCTGGCCGGCCTGGAAGAGGATGACTGAACGGCCCATCCAACACCGATCGATTCCAAATATAAACTCCAAGGACCGCTGCTAGACATGGCTCTGTTGCAAATCTCGGAACCCGGCATGAGCACTGCCCCGCACCAGCATCGCCTGGCCGTGGGCATCGATTTGGGTACCACCAATTCCCTGGTGGCCTCGGTGCAGTCCGGCCTGGCGCGGGTGCTGGACGATGAACGGGGGCGGGCTCTGCTGCCTTCGGTCGTGCGCTATCTCGCCGAGGGTGGCGTGAGCCTGGGCTATGAGGCGCAGGCGCGGCAAAGCGAGGATCCGCAAAATACCATCGTGTCGGTCAAGCGCTTCATGGGGCGCGGGCTCAAGGATCTGGACAAATCGAGCGTCCCCTACCGGCTGCTTGACGAGCCCGGCATGGTCCGGCTCAAGACTGTCCAGGGAGTGAAGAGTCCGGTGGAGGTATCGGCGGAAATCCTGCGCGTGCTGCGCGAACGCGCCGAGCGCGCCCTGGGAGGCGAACTGGTCGGGGCGGTCATCACCGTGCCGGCCTATTTCGACGACGCCCAGCGCCAGGCCACCAAGGATGCCGCCCGGCTCGCCGGCCTCAACGTCCTGCGGCTGCTCAACGAGCCCACTGCGGCGGCGATTGCCTATGGCCTGGATCATGGCGTCGAAGGGGTTTACGCGGTGTACGACCTCGGCGGCGGCACGTTCGACATCTCCATCCTGCGGCTAAGCAAGGGCGTGTTCGAGGTGCTGGCCACCAATGGCGATTCGGCGCTCGGCGGCGATGATTTCGACCAGCGCATTTTCTGCTGGGTGCTCGAGGCAGCCAAGCTGCCGCCGCTCAATCCGCGGGATACCAGGCTGTTGCTGGGCAAGGCGCGCGAGGCCAAGGAATATCTGACCGACCACCCGGAAGCGCACATCACCGCGGTGCTGTCCTCGGGCGATATCGTCGATCTGCGTCTGGGCCTGGACGATTTCAACCGTATAACCCGGGGCCTGGTCAACAAGACCCTGACGCCGACGCGCAAGGCATTGCGTGACGCCGGCCTGGAAGTGGAAGACGTCAAAGGCGTGGTAATGGTGGGGGGCGCCACGCGCATGCCCTGCATCCGCCATGCCGTGGCGGAATTTTTCGGCCAGACGCCGCTGACCAATCTCGATCCCGACAAAGTGGTGGCGTTGGGCGCAGCCATACAGGCCGACGTGCTGGCGGGCAACAAACAGGCCGGCGACGACTGGCTGCTGTTGGACGTGATCCCGCTCTCCCTGGGCCTGGAAGTGATGGGCGGCCTCACGGAAAAAATCGTGCCGCGCAACTCCACCATACCGGTGGCACGCGCCCAGGAATTCACGACTTTCAGAGATGGGCAAACGGCGATGGGTTTCCATGTCGTGCAGGGCGAGCGTGAACTGGTGGCCGATTGCCGCTCCCTGGCGCGCTTCGAACTGCGCGGCATCCCGCCCATGGTGGCGGGGGCGACGCGCATCCGCGTGACTTTTCAGGTGGATGCCGACGGCCTCTTGTCGGTGTCCGCGCGCGAGCAGGTGTCGGGCGTGGAAGCGGCCGTCGAGGTCAAGCCTTCCTATGGCTTGAGCGATGCGGAGATCGCAAACATGTTGAGCGATGCACATGCCCATGCCGCAGACGATGTGAAGGCGCGTGCCCTGAACGAGCAGCGGGTGGAGGCGCAGAGCCTGCTGGCCGCGCTGCAGGCGGCCCTGGCGCAGGACGGGGAGCAATTGCTGGCGGCGGAAGAGCGCGGCGCCATCGAGGCGGGCATGGAAGCGCTGCGCCGCCTGAACGATGGCTCGGATCATCTCGCCATCCGCGCTCAGGTCGAAGCGCTCAATCGGCTCACCACGCCTTTTGCCCAGCGCCGCATGGACCGCAGCGTGCGCCGGGCCTTGGCGGGTCAAAAAGTGGACAGTCTGGGAATTTGATGCAAAGCGATAATCAGGATCTCGCGCGCGAGTGCCGCGCGCGTTTGGAACAACATCCCATATACGGCGCGCTGCGAACTTTGCCGGATTTGCGCGTCTTCATGGCCCATCATGTGTATTCGGTTTGGGATTTCATGTCCCTCATCAAGTATCTGCAGCAGGCTGTTGCGCCGGCGCGCTGGCCCTGGGTTCCCGGGCGCGACCCCGAGGTGCAGCGCTTCATCAACGAGTTAGTGCTGGAAGAGGAAAGCGACCAGGCCCTGCCTGCCCAGGGCGTGACCCACGCCAGCCATTTCTCCCTGTATCTCGCTGCCATGCGGGAAGTCTGTGCCGACACCGGCCCGGTGGAGCGCTTCGTCAGCCAGGTCGAAAAAGAGGGCCTGCCTGCCGTTCTGAGGGGCGAAGGTGTCCCGCCGCCGGCGCGTCGGCATCTAGGGGTGACCTTCGGCTTCATTGCCGAAGACAAACCTCATCGCGTCGCGGCGGCCTTGGCATTGGG
>JAJZSR010000035.1:3647-19939 GCA_021849595.1 Pseudomonadota bacterium
GGGCGGGAGCACGTCATTCCCGGCATGTTCCGCGCTTTTCTGAAGGGACTAGGCGTGGCGGAAGCGAGTGCGCCCGCTTTTTATTACTATCTGAACCGCCACGTGCATCTGGACGAGGATTTTCACGCGCCCCTTTCGCTGCGCCTGCTGAGCGCCCTGTGCGGCGATGACGCGGACAAGTGGCGGGAGGCCGAGGAAGCCGCGCGCCGTGCCGTTGCCGCCCGGCTGGAGTTCTGGGACGGCGTGCTTGCCGCCCTGCCCAGCCGTCAGCCCGCCGCCGCGTGATGGCCCGCTCCCGGGTTTGTCCATGGCCTCTTGCGTGCAGCGCTTAGCCATCATCGAGAAAAATGCCCAAAATCACCGTATTACCTCACGAAACCCTTTGTCCGCAGGGGACTAAGATCGATGCCAAGACAGGCGCCACGCTGTGCGACACCCTCCTGGAGAACGGCATCGAAATAGAGCACGCTTGCGAGAAGTCCTGCGCCTGCACCACCTGCCATGTCATCGTCCGTGAGGGGTTCGATTCGCTCGAACCTTCGGAAGAAAAAGAGGATGATCTGCTGGACCGCGCCTGGGGACTCACGCCCACCTCACGCCTGTCCTGTCAGGCCAGGGTGGCCGGGGAAGACCTTGTGATCGAGATCCCAAAATACACCGTCAACATGGTCAAGGAAGGGCATTGATGAGAGCGATCAGTTGGCAGATATTTCCACAATCTGCCAACTGATTTCTGGCCACCCTCCTGCGGAGACTTTAGTTATGAAATGGACCGACGTCCAGGATATCGCCATCGAACTCGCCGAAGCCCACCCTGGGGTCGACCCGCAATACGTGCGCTTTACCGATTTGCATGCCTGGGTGCTCGCCTTGCCGGGCTTCGACGACGTTTCCGAGCGCTCCAATGAACGCATTTTGGAGGCCATCCAGGCGGCCTGGATAGAGGAAACGGAGTAGAGGCAAGCGGGCGTCAGGCTTGGCGTACGCCGCCCCTGTCATGGGGTTTTCCGCGGACTCACGCTATCATGGCGGGCATGACTCAAGCCCCGGTATTTTGCCTTCTGTATACCCCCGATGCCGAAGACGGGCGTGAAATCACCCTGGACGAAATCAGCGACCACGTCGGGCGGCCGGGAAATTTTGTCTGGGTGGAATTGCAGGAACCGGGCGCCGATCTGCTCAAGCGTCTGGGCGAGGAACTGGGCTTGCATGAGCTGGCTCTGGAAGATGCCCTCACTACCCATCAGCGCCCCAAACTGGAAGAGTACGGCGAACATATTTTCATCAGTGCCCGAACCGCGACGCTGGAGAACGAGCGGGTGCTGTGGGGCGAAAGCCATATTTTCGCCGGCACCAATTTCATTGTCGCCATTGCGCACGGCCACCTGCATCCTTATGTGCGCGTGCGCAACCGCCTCAATGCCTCGGGGGTGGGCCGCAGCGCGGGGCAGGCGCTCTATTTCGCGCTGGATGAAATCGTCGACCAGTATTCCCCCGTCCTGACGGCGTTGCAGGAGCGCTTCCTGGGCCTGGAGGCGCGCCTGCTTGCTGCCCGCCTGCACCGCCGCGATCTCGATGCGCTCTACCGCTTGCGGCGCGAGGCGGCCTTGCTGCGCGATCATGCGGATCCCCTGCAAGACGTTTTGCAGAACCTCATCCGCCTGCATGACCGCTATGTCACCAAGCGCCTGAAGAATTACTACCGCGACGTGCTAGATCACGTGCTGCGCACCAGTGCCGCGGCCGACCGTTTGCGTCAGTCGGCGGGAGACGCCTTGCAACTTCACCTGGCCTTGCTGACCACCCGGCAGAACGAAGCGGTGCAAAAGCTGGCCGGCTGGGGCGCCATCCTTGCCGTCCCCACGGTGGTCTTCAGTCTGTACGGCATGAATTTCCGCTGGATGCCGGAACTGGGCTGGAAGTGGGGTTACCCTGCCGTGCTGGCCGGCACTTTTTTGGGAGCTTTGTGGCTCTATCGCCGCTTCAAGCGCAGGGGTTGGATATGAAGCGCGGCCGCTTCGTGGGTGGGAGGCCGGTCAAGGCAGTTTCTCGAAACCGGGCGCCACACTGCCGTCGTAAGCTACGCAACGCACGTCGCTGACGCGCGCCAGGGGCGGGCCGCTGCGCGTCCAGGCGAGCAGCGCCTCGACCTGGGCCGAAGGGCCGCAGATGACGGCTTCCACCGTGCCGTCGGTGCGGTTTCTCACCCAGCCGTCCACGCCCAGCCGGAGCGCTTCCTGGCGCATCGACTCCCGATACCAGACGCCCTGCACGTGCCCGCTGATGACGAGACGATAGCTGAGCGTGTCGCTCACTTCACGCGCATGCCGGGCCGGGCCCCGGCATCGGGGGAAAGAATGAACAGGCCCGGGCCGTCGCCGGAGGCGGCCAGCACCATGCCTTCGGACAGCCCGAATTTCATTTTGCGCGGCGCCAAGTTGGCCACCATCACCGTCAGGCGGCCGACCAGTTGTTCCGGCGCATAGGCCGACTTGATGCCGGCAAAGACGTTGCGGGTCTTGCCTTCGCCGATGTCCAGGGTCAGGCGCAGCAGTTTTTCCGCACCTTCCACGTGCTCGGCGTTGACGATTTTCGCTATCCGCAGATCGATTTTGGCGAAGTCGTCGATGCTGATAGTTTCGGCGATGGGGGCGATGGCTTTGTTTTCCATGTGTTGTTGATGCTCGGCGTGGCGCACGGGCGAGGGAGCCGCGGCCAGGCTCTGGCGGTTGGCTTCCAGCAGAGCGTCGATCTGCTTGCGGTCTATGCGCGTCATCAAGTGATTATAGGAACGGATGCCGTGCCCCGCGGGCAGGGCGTTGAATTGCCCCCATTTCATGCGGCTTGCGTCCAGGTTCAGAAAACCCTGCACCTCATCGGCCAGTGCGGGGAGCACGGGCTTGAGCAGCACGCTCAGGCGCCAGAAGAAATTAAGGCACAGGCTGCACACCTGGTGCAGGCGCAGATCGTCTATTTCCAGCTTGGCCAACTCCCAGGGTTTCTCGGCATCGATGTATTGATTGACCTCGTCCACCAGGGCCATGATTTCCCGTATGGCCTTGCCATATTCGCGGTCTCCGTAAAGCCGGCCGATGCGCCGCCACAGCTCCTCGCCGTTGAATTTGGCGAGCAGGTTGGAGGGTGGCAATTCGGCGCTCAACTGTCCTTGAAAACGCTTGTTGATAAAGCCGGCGCAGCGGCTGGCGATGTTCACGAACTTGCCCACCAAATCGGAATTCACCCGGGCGACGAAGTCCTCCAGGTTGAGGTCGATGTCTTCCATGGTGCCGTTGAGCTTGGCGGCGAAGTAATAGCGCAGCCATTCCGGATCGAGTCCGGCGTCCAGGTAGCTTCGCGCCGTGATGAAGGTACCGCGCGACTTGGACATCTTGGCGCCGTCCACGGTGAGGAAACCGTGGGCGTAGATGCGGGTGGGAGTGCGGTAGCCCGCGTGTTGCAGCATGGCGGGCCAGAACAGGGCGTGGAAATACAGGATGTCCTTGCCGATAAAGTGGTGTAGTTCGGCGCCGCTATCGGCGCCCCACCAGGCGTCGAAGTCCAGGCTTTTTTCGTCGGCCAGTTTCTTGAAGCTGGCCATGTAGCCGATGGGAGCGTCCAGCCAGACGTAAAAGTATTTGCCCGGCGCGTCCGGGATTTCGAAGCCGAAATAGGGCGCGTCGCGCGAAATATCCCAGCTTTGCAGGCCCTGGCCGAACCATTCCGCCATCTTGTTGGCAGCTTCCTCCTGCAGATGGCCGGCCCGGGTCCATTGCCTGAGAAAGTTCTCCGCCTGGCCGAGCTTGAAGAAATAATGCTCGGAATCCCTCAGCACCGGGACGGCGCCGGAGATCGCCGAATAGGGATTTTTCAGGTCGGTCGGGGCATAGGCTGCACCGCACACCTCGCAGTTGTCGCCGTACTGGTCCTTGGCGCCGCATTTGGGGCACTCGCCCTTGATGAAGCGATCCGGCAGGAACATGGATTTCACCGGATCGTAGAACTGCTGGATGGTGCGCACTTCAATGAGCCCGGCGTTCTTCAGGCGCAGGTAGATCTCGCGCGCCAGCGCCCGGTTTTCCGGCGAGTTGGTGGAGTGATAGCAGTCGAAGCCGATGTGGAAGCCGGCGAAATCGCGTACATGCTCGGCATGCACGCGTTCGATCAGGGCCTCCGGCGTGATGCCCTCTTTTTCGGCGCGCAGCATGATGGGCGTGCCGTGGGTGTCGTCCGCGCAGACGTAATAGCATTCCCGGCCCTGCATCTTCCGGAAGCGCACCCAGATGTCGGTCTGGATGTATTCCACCAGATGCCCCAGGTGGATATCGCCGTTGGCGTAGGGCAGGGCGGAGGTGGCAAGAATTTTCTCGGCGGACATGCGGCGGGGCGGGATGGGAAAACGCGCATTTTACCGGCCAAACGCCGGGGCGTATCCCCCTCAGTGGCTGCTCTGGATCGGGGGGGCGGCGGCCGCAGGCTGGTGCCGGAGCCATTCCAGGAGGGCGGACTCCTCCATGGGGCGGCT
Organism: Pseudomonadota bacterium; assembly: GCA_021849595.1. GTDB lineage: Bacteria > Pseudomonadota > Gammaproteobacteria > Burkholderiales > Thiobacillaceae > JAJXXS01. Next base: position 8,170 of record JAJZSR010000035.1, read on the forward strand.
GTACCAATAGCCCTGGCCCATGTCCACGCCCAGCGACAGCAGGGTCTGGTGCTGGCGGTCGGTTTCTACGCCCTCGGCCACTACGCGTGCGCCAAAAACGCCGGCCATGGAGACGATGGTCTGTACCAGGCGACCATCGTTTTCCAGGTCGGAAATAAAGCTGCGGTCGATCTTGATGGCGTCCACCGGCAGGTGGCGCAAGTAGGCGATGGAGGAATAGCCCGTGCCGAAATCGTCGATGGAAACCTCGATGCCAAGATCGCGCAGCACGCTCACTGTGGCCGCCTCCTGCACGGATTCGAGCATGATGGTGCGTTCGGTGATTTCGATTTGGAGCATGCCCGGCTGCAGTTGGTGGCGGCGGATGAGGCTGTACAGCAGCGTGGTCAGGCGCGGGCTGGCGAAGAAGTCGGCATCCAGGTTGACCGCGATGGGCAGACGCAGCGAGTGCTCGCGCCAGCGCCCCAAGGTGGATGCCGCTTCTCCCACGACCCATTCGCTGATGGCGCTGATCCAGCCGGTTTCTTCGGCGAGTGGCAGGAACTCCCCGGGAGCGAGCAGGCCGCGCTTGGGATGGCGCCAGCGGATGAGCGCCTCCACATGGTGAACCGAGCCGTCGGCAAGGTTCATCACCGGCTGGTAATGGAGTTGGAACTCGTCGTTCTTGAGCGCGTGTTCCACCGCTTCCCGGAAGGCGATGCGCTCGCTGCTCTTTTTGGTGACGGTGGCATCGAAGAAGCGCACGCTGCCCGGGCCGGACGATTTGGCCAGCTGCTGCGCCCCTTGGGCGGCCTGTAGGAGCGCGGTGACGTCCAGGCCGTCCTGGGGGTAGCGGGTCAGGCCCACGCAGGCGGTCAGCGCCAGGCGGTAGCCGGCGCTCGCGATGGGCTGGTAGAGCCCTTCCTGGGCACGGCGGGCGATGCCCAGCGCGAGCGACTGATCGAGCTGGCGCGGCAGGCCGATGAGGAATTCGTCCGCTCCCAAGTGGGCGAGAAAGGCGTGTTCCGCATCGGCCAGGGTATTCAGACGCTGGGCCGTTTCCTGGAGCAGTTCATCCACGCGCTGTGGGCCGAGCCCGTTGTTGAGATCGCGGAAATGGTCGATGTCCAGGAGCATGAGCCAGAAGGGCTGTTGCCCGGCGGCATGCTTCTCTATCCATTCCTGCGCGGCCAGGCGGTTGGGCAGTTGGGTCAGGGGATGTACGCGGGCCTGGCGGTACAGGTCGTGTTCTTGGCGCGCGCGCAGGAGATGGAGGAGGAGAGGTATCGCCGCGGCCAGCAGCGCGAAGGCCAGCAGGAGCAGCAGCGCTGGCCCGGCAACGACCCACCATTGGCTCCAAAGGACTCTTTGCGGCAGGCTCAGATAGGCGAGCAGGGGCAGGCCCCCCAGCTTTTCATACCAGCCCAGGCGCACCTGATCGTCGCTTTGCGTGCGTCCCGCATAGCTGCCGCCGGCGTTTCCCGGGTGCGCCCGGTAAGCCTGCATGAGCGGTCCCTTCATGGGCGTGCCGTAGAGCTTTTCCGGATTGGCCGCGGGCAGGCGCGCGATCTGTATGCCGTCGACGCGGAGCAGGCCGATGGCCGAACCCTTGGGCAATTCCAGATGCTTCCAGTCGTTGGCGATGTCGTTCACTCGCAGGAAGGCGGCGAGGACGTAATTGTTTTTGCCCAGGGAGTTCTTATGGCACAAAAACAGGGGTACCCATCGCTGCGTCGCCTGGGGGATCATGATCGTACGCCCCACCCACAGGCCATCGGCACCGACATGGCCCAAGGCTTCCGCCACCTGCGCCCGCAAGGGCGGCAGGGTCATCGTCGGCACTTGCAATGCCGTGGCCAGAGGCTGTCCCGCAGGATCGAAAAGCGCCAGGGCTGGAACCCGCGTATGGTAGCGGACGTAGTTTTGCAGGATGTGGCCGCGCACCGCATCGTCGGGAGCGGACTCGATCTGACGCGCCAGTTCCGGCAAGTCCTCGGTCACGGACAGCACGCGATAGCGGCTGGCATCGGCGGCCAGGGAGTTGGTCAGCCGCACCTGGGTGGAAAGTTCGGTGCGCACCTGATGCCAGCTCCAACTGGCAAAAGCCGCTGCCAGGCCGAGCCCCGCGCTCAGGAGCAGCAGGCTCGACAGCGCCCAGGACAGGTGCCTGGGGCTGGCAGATGTTGTCGAGCCTAAATGCGCCGCTTTTGCATCCATCGGATCACACGGGGCCTCGTGCCCTCGCAGAGTTGACGGTTATCGGCTTCATAACGGCACGCCGGCAGCAATAATTGAATCGCGGGCGCGGGGCACGCCTGCCGGAAGCCGCTCAGGAGGCCAGCAACTGGTCGAGGACAAAGGGCAGGATGCCGCCGCTGCGCATATATTCGACTTCGATGGGCGTGTCGATGCGCAGCGTCAGCGGCACGCGCTCGCTTTGCCCGCCGGCGCGATGGATCACCAGCGTGAGATCCTGCCGGGGTGTGATGCCGCCCTCCAGGCCTTCCAGATCGAAGCGCTCGCTGCCGTCCAGGCCCAGGGTCTGGGCATCTATGCCCTCCTTGAATTGACAGGGCAGCACGCCCATGCCGGCGAGATTGGCGCGATGGATGCGCTCGAAGCTCTTGGCCACGACGGCGCGCACGCCTAGCAGACGCGTGCCCTTGGCAGCCCAGTCGCGCGACGATCCCGTGCCGTATTCCTCGCCCGCGAAGACCAGTAGTGGCGTTGCCGTCTTTTGATAGGCCATGGCCGCGTCGTAGATGGGCATGCGCTGGTCGTCGAACAGGGTGACACCGCCCTCCGAGCCGGGCACCATGAGGTTGCGGATACGCACGTTGGCGAAGGTGCCGCGCATCATGACCTCGTGGTTGCCGCGCCGCGCACCGTAGCTGTTGAAGTCTTTCTTCCCGACGCCGTGGCTCAGCAGATATTTGCCCGCCGGTGAGTCGGGCTTGATGCCCCCTGCCGGGCTGATATGGTCGGTGGTGACCGAATCGCCGAAGATGGCGAGTGCGCGCGCGTCGCGGATGGCGGGGGGTTGGCCACCCTGGCCCGGCGCAAAAAAGGGCGGCTCCTGGATGTAGGTGGAGGCGGCGTCCCAGCCATACACGGCTCCGGCAGGTGCGGCAACGCCGTCCCACAGGGGGTTGTCGCGGCCGACATCGGCATAGAGTGCGCGATAGGTGGCGGCGTCGGTGGCATAGCCCATGAGGGCCTGGACCTGGCTGTTGTCGGGCCAGATATCCCTCAGATACACCGGCTGGCCGTCGCGCCCGGTGCCCAGCGCCTCGCGCTCGAAATCGATGTCGACCCTGCCCGCCAGCGCGAAGGCGACCACCAGCGGCGGCGACATGAGGAAGTTGGCCTTCACCGCCTGGTGCACGCGAGCTTCGAAGTTGCGGTTGCCGGAGAGCACCGAGGCTACTACCAGATCCTGCTCGCCTATGGCTTGTTCGATGGCCGGAGCGAGCGGGCCGGAATTGCCTATGCAGGTGGTACAGCCATAGCCGACGACGGCGAAGCCCACGGCCTCCAAGGCCTCCATGAGGCCGGCCTGGGTAAGATAGGCCGTGACCGCGCGCGAACCGGGGCCTAGCGAAGTCTTCACGTGGGACGCCGCCTTGAGGCCTTTTGCGGCCGCTTTCTTGGCGAGCAGTCCCGCGGCCAGCATGACGCCGGGGTTGGAGGTATTGGTACAGGACGTGATGGCGGCTATCGCGACGTCGCCATGGCCGATGGGCCCGCCGCTTTGGTGCAGCGCGGCGCGCCCTTTGCCGTAGCCGCCTTCGGCGATGGGCTTGTCCATGAGCGCCTCAAAGCTGCTTTTCAGATTCTTCAACTCGATGCGATCTTGCGGCCGCTTGGGGCCTGCCACCGAGGGCTCAATGGTGGAAAGATCCAGTTCCAATACTTGCGAGTAATCGATGTCGCCCACCTCGGGGATGCCGAACAGGCCCTGGGCCTGGTAGTAGCCGCGGATGGCGGCGACCTGTTCGGGGCTGCGGCCGGTGGCGGCGAAATACCGGCAGGTGGCCTCGTCCATGGGAAAGAAACCCATGGTCGCGCCGTATTCCGGTGCCATGTTGGCGATGGTGGCTCGGTCGGTAACCGGCAGGGCGGCGGCGCCCGCGCCGAAAAATTCGACGAATTTGCCCACCACTTTGGCGCCGCGCAGCATCTGGGTGACAGTCAGTACCACATCGGTGGCGGTGACGCCGGCGGGGATCACGCCCTTCAGATGCACACCCACCACATCCGGGGTGAGGAAATAGACCGGCTGGCCCAGCATTCCGGCTTCCGCCTCGATGCCGCCCACACCCCAGGCGACGATGCCCAGGCCGTTGATCATGGTGGTGTGGGAATCCGTACCTACCAGGGTGTCCGGGTAGTGCAGGCCATCTTTTTCCATGACGCCGCGCGCCAGGTATTCCATGTTCACCTGATGCACGATGCCCACACCCGGGGGAACGACCTTGAAGGTATCGAATGCCTGCATGCCCCACTTGAGGAACTGGTAGCGCTCCTTGTTGCGCTCGAACTCGAGCGCCATGTTTTGCTGGAGGGCGTCGCGCCGACCGAAGACATCCACCTGGATCGAATGGTCCACCACCATGTCTACCGGCACCAGCGGCTCGATGCGCTTGGCATCCTTGCCGGCGCGTTGGGCCGCGGAGCGCATGGCGGCGAGGTCGGCGAGCAGGGGCACACCGGTGAAATCCTGCAGCAGCACGCGCGCCACCACGAAGGGGATTTCCTCGCTGCGCGCCGCGTTGGGCTTCCAAGAGGCGAGTTCGCGGACATGCTGGGGCGTGATTTTGGCGCCGTCGCAGTTGCGCAGCACCGATTCCAGCACCACGCGCAGGGATACCGGCAGGCGCGCCAGATTGCCCGTCGTTGCCTCCAGTTTTTTCAAGGAATGGAAGCGGCCGATGCGGCCGGCGCCCGCGGCAAAGGTGTCCAGGGTGTGGAAGAAGTCTTGCGGCATGATGATGGCGTTTTCCTAAGATGGGGCGATTGTAGCAAGCGCGCGCCTTGCCCGCCCATGCGCAACGCGCAAACGTCGTCGCCGCGGCTATGGGAAAGCGCTCCCAAAAGCCTTATCCTTGCCGCCTTTGCTTCCGCTCAACACCGCTCATGTCCAAAGCCGACCTTAGGAAAAAAGCCCTCAGCTATCATCGTCATCCGGTGCCGGGAAAATTGTCGGTGCAATCCCTCAAGCCCTGCGCCACACAGGAAGATCTGACTCTGGCCTATTCCCCCGGGGTGGCCGAGCCGGTGCGTGAGATCGCCAAAAATCCGGCGCGCGCCTATGACTACACCAACAAGGGCAATCTGGTGGCCGTGGTGACCGACGGTACCGCCATCCTGGGCCTGGGCAATCTGGGGCCGCTCGCAGCCAAGCCGGTGATGGAGGGCAAGGGCGTGCTGTTCAAGCGCTTTGCCGGCATCGATGTGTACGACATCGAGGTGAAGGCGGCGAATGCGGCGGAATTCGTCAAAGTAGTGGAGGCCATTGCGCCCAGCTTCGGTGGCATCAACCTGGAGGACATCGCCGCGCCGCATTGCTTCGAAATCGAGGCGGCCTTGCGACGCAAGCTGGATATCCCGGTGTTCCACGACGACCAGCATGGCACGGCGGTCATCATTTGCGCGGGGCTCATCAATGCCCTGGAACTGCAGGGCAAGACGCTGGAGATGGCGCGCATCGTCTGCCTGGGCGCGGGCGCGGCAGGGCTGGCCTCCATGGGGTTGCTCGTCAAGATGGGCGCGAAGAAACGCAACATCACGCTGGTGGACTCGCGCGGCGTGGTGCACAAGGGGCGCCGCGACCTCAATCCCTACAAGAAGGCCTGGGCGCGCGCCACGAAATTGCGCACCCTGGAAGAAGCGGTATGTGGGGCGGATGTTTTCGTGGGTGTCTCGGGGCCCAATCTGCTGACGCCGGCGATGGTCAAAAGCATGGCCGACAAGCCTGTGGTGTTTGCGCTGGCCAATCCCGACCCCGAGATCACGCCCGACAAGGCGCGCCGCGCTCGTTCCGACGTGATCGTCGCCACCGGGCGGTCTGATTACCCCAACCAGGTGAACAACGTGCTCGGCTTCCCTTTCATTTTTCGCGGTGCCCTGGATGCGCGCGCCAAGGCGATCACTTCGGACATGCTGGTGGCCGCCGTGCACGCCCTGGCCGGACTGGCACGCGAGCGGGTGCCGGCCTCGGTGCTCAAGGCCTATGGGCTCAAGTCGCTCAAATTCGGGCCCGATTACATCCTGCCCAAGCCCTTCGATCCGCGCCTCATCGAACGCGTCCCCGCCGCCATCGTCAAGGCGGCACGCAGATAGGCTTAGCCGAACTTGCCGGTAATGTAGTCTTCCGTGGCCTTCTGCTTGGGGTTGGTGAAGATGATGTCGGTGCTGTTCATCTCCACCATCTCCCCCAGGTACATATAGGCGGTGTAATCGGACACGCGCGCCGCCTGCTGCATGTTGTGGGTGACGATGGCGATGGTGTAGTCGGCCTTCAACTCATACACCAGTTCCTCGATCTTGGCGGTGGAGATGGGGTCCAGCGCCGAGGTCGGCTCGTCCAGCAGCACCACCTCCGGCTTCACCGCCACAGCGCGCGCGATGCACAGGCGCTGCTGCTGGCCGCCGGAGAGCGACAGGCCATTCTGGTTCAGCTTGTCCTTCACCTCGTCCCACAGGGCGGCCTTACGCAAGGCCCATTCCACGCGGTCATTCATTTCCGACTTGGGCAGGCGCTCGTAGAGCTTCACGCCGAAGGCGATGTTGTCATAAATCGACATAGGGAACGGCGTGGGCTTCTGGAACACCATGCCGACGCGCGCGCGCAGCTTGTTCACGTCGGTACTTTTGTCGAGGATGTTCTGGCCGTCGAGCAGCAGTTCGCCCTCGCTGGTCTGGCCGGGATAGAGGTCGTACATGCGGTTGAATGTGCGCAGCAAGGTTGATTTGCCGCAGCCCGACGGCCCGATGAAGGCCGTCACCTGTTGCTCCGGAATGTCCAGGTTGATGTTCTTCAGGGCGTGGAATTTGCCGTAGTAGAAATTAAAATTGCGCGCCCGGATTTTGGTGCGCATCGCTGTGCCGCCGGTTTCCATGATGGTGTCGTTCATAGCTTGTACTTCTGCCGGAAGAAGGTGCGCGCGAGGATGCTCAAGCCCAGCACGGCAAGGGTGATAAGAAGCGCGCCGGCCCAGGCCAGGTGGTGCCAGTCGTCATACGGGCTCATGGCCATCTGGAAGATGGCCACGGGCAGGTTGGCCATCGGGTTGTTCATGTTGAGCGTCCAGAACTGGTTGTTCAGCGCCGTGAAGAGCAGGGGCGCGGTTTCCCCGCTGATGCGCGCCACCGCGAGGAGCACGCCGGTGATGATGCCTGCCTGCGAGGCCCTGAGGGTGACGAAGGTCACGATTCTCCATTGCGGCGCTCCCAGCGCGGCCGAGGCTTCGCGCAGGCTGTTGGGCACTAGGCGCAGCATGTTCTCGGTGGTGCGCACCACTACCGGAATGACGATGAGGGCCAGTGCCGCGGCGCCCGCCCAGCCGGAAAAGTGCTTCAAGCGCACCACGACCAATTCATAAACGAACAGGCCGATGACGATGGAGGGTGCAGAGAGCAGGATGTCGTTGACGAAGCGGGTGACGGGCGCCAGCCAGCCGCGCTGGCCGAATTCCGCCAGATAGGTCCCGGCCAGGATGCCGATGGGTGTGCCCACGGCCACCGCGCCCAAGGTCATGAGCAGGCTGCCCACGATGGCGTTGAGCAGGCCACCCGAGCTGCCCGGCGGCGGGGTCATCTGGCTGAACGTGGTCCAATTGATGCCGTCGATGCCCTTGTGCAGCAGGGTGAACAGGATCCAGGCGAGCGCGCCCAGGCCGACCCCCATGGTGGCCAGCGACGCCAGCATGTTGAAGCGGTTGACGACGCGGCGGCGCAGATACAGGGAGATCATGCCCGGCTGCCTTCCTTCTTGGCCAGCTGCAGGAGCATGAGCTTGGAGATGGCCAGGACGATGAAAGTGATGACGAAAAGTATCAGGCCCAGTTCGATGAGGGAAGCCGTGTAGAGCTTGCCTTCCGCCTCTGTGAATTCGTTGGCCAAGGCGGCGGAGATGGTGGTGCCGGGCATCAGCAGCGAGATGTTGAGATCATGCGAGTTGCCGATGATGAAGGTGACCGCCATGGTTTCCCCCAAGGCGCGCCCCAGGCCCAGCATGATGCCGCCCACGACGCCGACCCGCGTGTAGGGCAGCACAACGTTCCAGACGACCTCCCAGGTTGTAGCACCCACTCCGTAAGCGGATTCCTTGAGCATGGGCGGCACTACTTCGAAGACATCGCGCATGACCGCAGCGATGAAAGGAATGATCATGACGGCCAGCACCAGACCGGCCGAGAGCACCCCTATGCCGATGGGAGGGCCGTTGAACAGCGGCCCGATGAGCGGCAGAGGGCCGAGCCAGGCGGTGATTTTGGGTTCCACCTTCTCCGCGAACACCGGCGCGAACACGAACAGCCCCCACATGCCGTAGATGATGCTGGGGATGCCGGCCAGTAATTCCACCGCGATGCCCAAGGGACGGCGCAGCCAGCGCGGCGCCTGCTCGGTAAGGAAGATGGCGATGCCGAAGCTCAGCGGGACGCCGATGATGAGAGCGATCACCGAGGTTACCAGCGTGCCGACGATGGGACCCAGCGCGCCGAACACATTGTCCACGGGATCCCAGGTTTCGGTGGACAGGAAACGCCAGCCGAAGGCGTGGATCGAGGGCAGGCTGCCGATCACCAGAGAGGCGACGATGCCCAGCAGGATGAGAAGGACGAGAAACGCGAAGCCGCGGGTCGCCAGGCGGAACAGCAAATCCTGGACTTGCAAAGCAGTAGGCAGGGGGCGCACTTGGGGTCGATCGGCGTTTGTCGGTAAGGTTACGGAGCTCATGGCGGCCTAATTCGACCGGGTGCATTGCGAAGGCATGCGCCCTTAGGTGGTTCAGCCGTGCCATTAGGCCCGTTCGTTATGACAGTATTATGACAAACTCGTGAAAATCTTGCGTTCAAAAAACAAGCGATTTTGTTCCCGGCTGAGGCTTGTCGTTATCCCGCAGATTGACCGGCCCCCCGGCAAACTCTAGAATCATCGGCTTTTCAGCGACGGCTTGGTATTTCCGACATGCGAAGAAAACTGGTGGTGGGCAACTGGAAAATGCATGGCAGCCTGGCGGAAAACGCCGCGCTGCTCGGCGCCCTCCGACCGGCACTGGCGGACTTAGGTGGGGCGGGAAGCGCGGTGTGCGTGCCTTTCCCCTATCTCGCCCAAGTGCAGCAGGCGCTTTCCGGGTCGCCGGTGGCTTGGGGTGCGCAGACGCTGTCCGAATACGCCAAAGGCGCCTACACGGGCGAAGTGTCCGGGGCCATGCTGAAGGATTTTGGCTGCACTTATGTCATCGTCGGGCATTCGGAACGCCGCAGCCTGTTTGCGGAAAGCGACGCGCAGGTTGCGTTGAAATTCGAGGCGGCGCAAAAGGCCGGACTCATCCCCATTCTGTGCGTCGGGGAAAGCCTGGCCGAGCGCGAGGGCGGCACCACCGAGCATGTGGTGGCCCGCCAACTCGACGCGGTGATCCAGCAGGTCGGCATCAAGGCCTTCGCTCACGCCGTGGTGGCCTATGAACCGGTCTGGGCGATTGGCACCGGCAAGACCGCCACGCCGGCGCAGGCGCAGGCGGTACATGCCTTCATCCGCGAAAGGGTCGCCAGCCTGGACGAGGGGGTCGCCGAGAGCCTGATCATTCAATACGGGGGCAGCGTGAAAGCGGCCAACGCCAACGAACTGTTCGCCCAGCCCGACATCGACGGCGGACTCATCGGTGGCGCCTCCCTGGTGGTGGAAGAGTTCCTGCGCATATGCGAAGCGGCGCAGGGTTAGGATAAGCCATGCAAACCCTGATCTGGATCCTGCATATCCTGTTTGCCGTCAGCCTGGTGGTGCTCGTATTGCTGCAGCATGGCAAGGGCGCCGACATGGGGGCCGCGTTCGGCAGCGGGGCCTCCGGCAGCTTGTTTGGCGCGAGCGGCTCGGCCAATTTTCTGTCCCGCACGACGGCGGTGTTGGCCACGCTGTTTTTCCTCACCAGCATTGCGCTGACCTATTTTTCTCTGGGCCAGCGCCATGCGCAGGGAATCATGGGTAAAATCCCGACCGCGCCGGCGCAGACCCAAAGCGTGCCGGCGCCGGCCCCGGCACCTGCCGCGCCGCCTCCTGCGGCACCCGCCGGCGCGCCCAAGGCCGGGGAAATTCCCAAGTAATTTCTTTGGGGGAAATACGCAGCGTCTCCGGGACGCTGCGAACGATAGCATCAGCCGACGTGGTGGAATTGGTAGACACGCTGTCTTGAGGGGGCAGTGGCGCAAGCCGTATGAGTTCGAGTCTCATCGTCGGCACCATCTAGCAGTATCACGCAGTAACAAGACGTATCGCAAAGCCCCGTAAAGCCTAGCTTCCGGGGCTTTTTCTTGTCTAATCCAGTCTCACGGCGTAGCATCGAAATACCCCCACATTGAGGGTATTTTCGGGGGTATCTGGAGATACCCCCGGAAAAAATACCCCCACCAAAGGTGCCTGCCATGCTCACAGATACCGCCATACGCAAAGCGAAGCCTGCCGAGAAGCCCTACAAGATGCCGGATGGTGGCGGCCTGTATTTGCAAGTGACGCCTTCGGGCGGGAGGCTGTGGCGGATGAATTACCGCTTTGCCGGAAAGTACAAGACGCTCGCGCTGGGGGTATATCCCGACGTTCCGCTTGCGCGTGCCCGTGAGAAGCGCGAAGAGGCCCGGCAGGCGTTAGCTGACGGCATCGACCCGGCAGGAGCCAAGCAGGAAAAGAAACGGGCGGCAAAGATTGCCCAGGCCAACAACTTCGAGGCTGTGGCACGCGCCTGGTATGCCATCGCCTATCAAGAGAAAGCCGAGACCACGCGCGAAAAGGTAATGGCGCGGCTGGAAAATGACGTTTTTCCGGCCGTCGGGGATTTGCCGGTGTCGAGTATCACCGCGCCCCAGGTAAAAGAGCTTGTGCAAACGGTGGCGCAACGGGGTGCCGTGGACTTGGCGCGGCGCGTCTTCAATTACGTGGGCCGAGTGCTGCGCTACGCCGAGACCGAGCACTTGGTGGAGCGCGACGTGTCGGCCAGCATCGACCTGAACCTTGTGCTGCCCGCCATCAAGCGGAAGCACCACGCCGCCTTGACCGATCCTTCCGACGTCGGCGCACTGCTGCGCGCCATCGACGGCTTCCAGGGCAGTTTCCTGACCGTCTGCGCCCTCAAGTTGATGGCGCTTACCTTTGTGCGTCCCGGTGAATTGCGCCACACGGAATGGCCGGAAATCGACCTGGAGGGGGCGACCTGGAGCATTCCCGGCAACCGCATGAAGATGGGCAAAGACCACATTGTCCCGCTAGCCAAGCAGGCCGTCGCCATCTTCCGCGAGCTGCAAAACCTCACGGGCGCGGGCAAGTACGCCTTTCCGTCCCTGCACGGTAGCGCGGTTCCCATGAGCGAGAACACCATGAACGCGGCCCTGCGGGGCATGGGGTTCACCAACAACGAAATGACCTCGCACGGCTTCCGGGCCACTGCACGCACCCTGCTGCATGAGCAGTTGCACTTCCCGCCAGAAATCATCGAGCACCAGCTCGCACACCGCGTACCGGATCCCATGGGCGAAGCCTACAACCGGACGAAATTCCTCAAGGAACGCCGGGCCAT
>JAJZSR010000036.1 GCA_021849595.1 Pseudomonadota bacterium
CGGGCACCGAGAACCTCATGATGGCGGCCTGCCTGGCCCAGGGCGAAACGGTGCTGGAAAACGCCGCGCGCGAGCCCGAGGTGGTGGATCTGGCTGTGTGCCTCAAAGCCATGGGGGCGAAGATCGAAGGCGCCGGCAGCGACGTCATCACCATCGTGGGCGTGGACGAACTGGGCGGCGCAGCCCACGCGGTAATGCCCGACCGCATCGAAACCGGCACCTTCCTCGTTGCCGGCGCCATGAGCGGCGGCTGTGTCACCGCCACGCATACGGCGCCCCAGGCCCTGGAGGCCGTCATCGCCAAACTGCGCGAGGCCGGCGCCGAAGTGGCGTGCATGGAGGACAGCATCCGGGTTTGCCGCAGCGGCCGCCCGCAGGCGGTGGATGTGCGCACGGCGCCGCATCCGGGCTTCCCCACCGACATGCAGGCGCAATTCATGGTCTTGAACAGCGTGGCGCAGGGCGCCGCGCGCATCACCGAAACCATTTTCGAGAACCGCTTCATGCACGTGCAGGAATTGCGCCGCCTGGGTGCCGACATCGAAGTGTCCGGCTCCACTGCGTTGGTGCGCGGCGTGGAGCGCCTGCAGGGCGCCACCGTGATGGCGACCGACCTGCGCGCCTCGGCCTGCTTGGTGTTGGCCGGGCTGGTGGCGCAGGGCGACACCATCATCGAGCGCATCTATCACCTCGACCGCGGCTACGAACGCATCGAGGAAAAGCTGGCCCAACTGGGCGCGCGCGTGCGCCGCCTGCATTGACTTCTTCTCAACCATGGACGCTCGCGTAACCCTCGCGCTCTCCAAAGGGCGCATCTTCCAGGAAACCCTGCCGCTGCTGGCGGCGGCCGGCATCACCCCGCTGGAGGACCCGGAATCCTCGCGCAAGCTCATCATCGGCACCAACCGGGCGGACGTGCGCCTGATCATCGTGCGCGCCACCGATGTGCCCACTTACGTGCAGCATGGCGGCGCCGATCTGGGTGTGGCGGGACGCGACGTCCTCGTGGAGCACGGCGGTGAAGGCCTGTATCAGCCCATCGATCTGGGCATCGCGCGCTGCCGCATGATGGTGGCGGTGCCGGAGGGCTACGATTATGCGGCCCAGGTGCGCCGGGGCGCGCGCATCCGCGTGGCCACCAAATACGTGAAGACGGCGCGCGAGCATTTCGCCGCCAAGGGCGTGCATGTCGACCTCATCAAGCTCTACGGCTCGATGGAGTTGGCGCCGCTGGTGGGGCTGGCAGACGCCATCGTCGACTTGGTTTCCACCGGCGCGACGCTCAAGGCCAACCGCCTCGTGGCGGTGGAGGAGATCGCTCCCATCAGCTCGCGCCTGATCGTCAACCAGGCGGCGCTCAAGACCAAGCGGCTGCTGCTCGCGCCCATCCTGGCCGCTATCGAAGACGCGGTGGCGGGCCAACGCGCGGGTTAGGAATGCCGGCGCTCCATCCGGGGCCCATACGGGCGGCCGCGGTACGACGCATCCTTATCATCAAGTGGAGCGCCATGGGCGATCTGGTGTCGGCCACGGCCTTCATGGAGGATGTGCACAGCGCGTTTCCCGAGGCAGCCATCGATCTCAACACGCTGCCGGTGTATGCAAGCCTGTTCCGCGATGATCCGCGCTTCGCCCGGCTGATCGCGCCGGAGGTGCGGCGCGGGGGCTGGCGCGGCATGCTGCGCTGGCTCAGCGAGGTCGCCGTCGGCGACTACGACCTGATCGTGGACATGCAGAGCAACGACCGCAGCCGCTTCCTGCTCACGCTGCTGGTGCTGTCGGGCCGCGGTGGCCGTTGGCGCATCGGCCACCGCGCGCGTTTTCCCTATCATTTCGGCCCTGCCCCGGACATGGCTTGGGACCGTCCGGGCGTATATACGCGCAGCGCGCTGCAGGCCGCGGGCATCCCCACGGCGACGCCGCACGGGCGGCTGCATATCGGCGAGGCGCAACGCGCGCGCGTGGCCGCGCTCATGGCGGAGTCGGGCTTAAGGGCAGGGCGGTACGTGATCTTCCTGCCTGGCTCGCAGAAAGCGGGCTTCCTCAAGCGCTGGGGCAGTGCGCGCTATGCTGAGCTGGCCCGCCTGCTGGCGGCGCGCGGCGTGGAGCGTGTCGCCCTGGTGGGCGGCCCGGACGAGATCGAGGATTGCCGCGAGATCGCCCGCCTGGCGGGTGACGCTGCGGTCAACCTCAACGGCCGCAGCGGCATTGCCGAAGCCGTGGTGCTGGCCGAGCAGGCGCGCGCCGTGGTCGGCAACGATACCGGCATGGCGCATGTGTGCGCCTGTGCCGATACGCCCATGCTGGTGATCTGCGGCGCGACCGATCCGCGCCGCGTGCGCCCCATCGGGCCGCAGGTACTCGCGGTGCAGGCCGACATCCCCTGCCGGAACTGCTACGCGAAGGACTGCCCCGAGCCTGACTACCAGCGCTGCATGAAGCTGCTCACGCCGGCCTGGGTTGTCGAAGCGTTATTGCACTGGGAGCACGGTGAGCGCCGCTGGCCGGCCCTGGGCGTACCGGTGCTGGGCTACGCCGGGGAAGAGCATTGACGGCGCGCCCGCGCGCAGCCTTCGCCGCCCTTCTTCCCACCCTGCTGATTGCCTAAAATTTGCGCAACGGGCGCGTGCGCGGCAATTTTTTAACCCAGCGTTAATTATTGAATCGTAAAGATTTTTCGACGATTAATACTTAAGCCATAGGCGGCTGACCATGGCCTTGATATTCCCCAAGACCATATCTATCAAGTGATTTAGGCGGCATATCCGAGTCGAGCGACACGCGGTTCTTTGTTACAGAAGCCCTGGGTGCAGGCTGCCTCGAAAATCCAAGTTGAATGCTATTGATCCGGTGATTCGGTGTGCCTGTTTCGATAAGGCCGGATCAACAGGACAAGGTCGAGTTGCACAAGCAACAACAACAAGCGAGAGGGATCCGGCCATGGTGAAATCTTATAGTCATTCTGACGGCCGCCGGGCCGCCATGCCGTTGTCGCGGGGCGGTAGTGCCCGCGCGGGCTGGAGCGTTGTGCAACGAGGTGCGGGGCGCTGACGCAAAGTAAAGCGAAGCCGGCAATGGAATTTCTGCCGCCGCGTCTTTTGCAGCAGGCGCTCAAATCCTATTCTAGGGCAGCCGGGTATGCCGCCTTGGGCCTGCTCGCCTTGGCGCTGCTCGGTAACCGGCTGTTCATCGGCCTGCCGCGTTTGGCTTGGCCTGCGACCCTGACGCCCGAGGAATTGCTCGCCCTCGCCATGGCTGCGGCTTCGCTGGCGTTGGCCCAGGGCGCCGAGGGTTCCTGGCAAGCGCGCGTGTCCCGGATGAGCGCCGCCCTGCTGGTGCTACTCTGCGCGTTGCCGCTTGTTTCCGGACTCGCGCGCGGTTTGGGGATGCCGCCCGAGGGCACTGATTTTTCGCCCGCCGCTGCCGCTGCCCTGTTGTTTGTCGGCCTGGCGTTGCTGCTGCTGGATCGCGGGGCGTCGCGCGGGTTCACGGCCTCCGAACTGTTGGCCCTGGCTGCGGGCTTCATCGCGTTTCTCGGCCTGCTCGGGCATTTGTACAGCGTGCGCGGGCTGTACAAGATCGCGAGGTATCCGTCGCTCAACACCTTTTTGCTGGTAGTCATGCTGCTGTTCGTCTCTGGCATCCTGGCGGCGCGGCCGCAACGCGGCATGGCGGCATTGGTGAGCGGCGACAGCGCCGGGGGCTATATGGCGCGCCGGCTTCTGCCCGCGGCCCTGGTTCTGCCGCCCGCCATCGGTTGGGCCCGCCTGCTGGGCGAACAGGGGGGCTACTACGGCCTCGGTTTTGGGCTCGCCCTGTTCGCCACCGCCAACGTGGTGACTTTCGCCTTCCTGGTGTTGTGGAATGCCCATTCCCTGAGCGAGCTCGACGGTAGTCGCCGGCTGGCGGAACTGGATCTCAAGCAGGCCAAGGAGGGCCTGGAGGTACGCGTGCAGCAGCGCACCGCCGAGTTGAGGCTGGCCAACGAAGCGCTGCGCCGGGAGATCGCAGAGCGCCAGCAGACCGAGGAAAAATTCCGCGGCTTCCTGGAATCGGCCCCCGATGCCATCGTCGTCACCGATGCCACGGGCAGGATCATGCTGGTCAATGCCCAGGCCGAGCTGTGGTTCGGCTACGGGCGCGACGAACTGGTCGGCCGCTTTGTCGAGGTGCTCGTGCCGCAAGCCGCGCGGGACCGGCACGTCGACCTGCGCCAGCACTACGCCGCCCAGCCGCATGCGCGGCCGATGGCCCTGGGAATGGAGCTCCATGCGCAACGTAAGGACGGCAGCCGGTTTCCCGTCGAGATCAGCCTGAGCCCCTTGCAAACTGCGGAAGGCCAGCTCATCACCGCCATCGTGCGGGACATTTCCGAACGGCGGCGCACCGAGCAGGCGCGCCAGGAAATGCAGGAGCGTTATCGCCAGTTGGTCGAAAATCTGCCGGTCGGCGTGTTCCGCAATCGTCCGGAGCCGGAAGGGTACTTCGCGGAGGTCAATCCCGCGCTCGCCGCGATGTTCGACGCGGCTTCCACCGAGGATCTCATGGCGCGTCCGGTGCGCACGCTTTATCGCGATCCCGACCAGCGCCGGCGCTTCAGCGACAAGCTGCTGCGCGAGGGCGCGGTGCTGCGCGAAGAACTGGAACTGGTGTCGCTCCAGGACAGGCCTTTCATCGGCGCGGTCACTGCGGCCCTCAAGCAGGATGCAACGGGCCAGCGGTATTTCGACGGCATCGTCGAGGACATCACCCAGCTCAAGGAGGCGGAGCGCTCGATCCGCGATCTGAACGAGGCGCTCATGCACCGCAATGCCGAGCTTGAAACCGTCAATCAGGAGCTTGAATCCTTCAGCTATTCGGTGTCGCACGACTTGCGCGCCCCGCTGCGCGCCATTGACGGCTTCAGCCAGGCGGTGCTGGAAGATTATGCCGACAAGCTCGATGCGGAGGGCAGGGATGCGCTCCGGCGCCTGCGCGCCGCAGCCCAGCGCATGGGCATGCTGATCGACGATCTGCTCAAGCTGGCACGGGTGACGCGCGCCGAGCTGACCAGCGAGGAGGTGGACCTTTCCGCCCTGGCCGGCGAAGTGGCCGAGGAACTGCGCCAGAGCGAGCCGCAGCGCAGCGTCGAGATCGGCATCCAGCCGGATATGAGAGCGCAGGGGGATGGCCGGCTGCTGCGCATCGCCCTGGAGAATCTATTGAGCAACGCGTGGAAATTCAGCGTCGGCAGCCGGCAGGCACGCATCGAGGTGGGCATGAGCGAGGAGGAGGGGGAGCATGTGTACTTCGTGCGCGATAACGGCGTGGGTTTCGATATGGCCTATGCCGGCAAGCTGTTCGGTGCCTTCCAGCGCCTGCACGATGCCCGCGAATTTCCCGGCACGGGGATAGGTCTGGCCACCGTGCAGCGTGTCATACGCAAGCACGGCGGACGGATATGGGCGCACGGCGAGGTGGGGCATGGCGCGGTTTTCCGCTTTACTCTTTAACGGCCTTTCGGCCTGAGACAGACATGGGTACGCCGCTGCACGTCCTCATCATCGACGATTCGGAAGACGACGCCATGCTGCTCGGGCGCCAGTTGCGCCAGTGGGGTTACGAGCCGGATTGGGCGCGCGTCGACAGTGTCGCCAGCCTGACCGAGGCGCTGGAACGGCGCCATTGGGATCTCATCCTGGGCGATTACAGCATGCCCAGTTTCAGCGGCACGCGGGCGCTGGCCATGGTGCGCGAGTGCGATCCGGATACCCCATACATCTTCGTTTCCGGCACCATAGGCGAGCAGGCCGCCGTCGAGGCCATGCGCTCCGGTGCCCAGGACTACGTCATGAAAGGCGATTTCAAGCGCCTGCTGCCGGTGATCGAGCGCGAACTGCGCGAGGCCCTGACGCGCCGCGAGCGGCGCCGCGCCGAAGAGCGCCTGGCCTACCTCGCGCATCACGATGCCCTGACCGGCCTGCCCAATCGCGTCCTGTTCATCGACCGCCTGGAACAGGCGCTGCGCGATGCCCGGCGGCGCCAGCGCATCGTCGGCGTGGCTTTCGTCGATCTGGACCGCTTCAAGATCATCAACGACAGTCTCGGCCATGCCGCGGGCGATGACCTGCTCAAGCAGGTGGGAACACGTCTGCGGGCCCTGGTGCGCTCGGGCGATACGGTGGCGCGGCTGTCCGGCGACGAGTTCACGCTGGTGCTGGCGGACATGGGCAATGCCGAGGATGCCGCCTGGCTGGGGCAGAAGATACTCGATGATTTCGGCGGGCCTTTCCCCATCGATGGGCGCGAATTCTATATCTCGGCCAGCGTGGGCATCGCGCTTTATCCGGTCGACGGGGAGGACGCCGAAGCGCTGTTGCGTCACGCCGACATGGCCATGTACCGTGCCAAGGAGGCGGGCCGCAACGGCTACCAGTTCTATGCCGCGGAGATGATGACGCGTGCGGCGAACAATCTGGCGCTGCAGAACGCGCTGCGCTCCGCGCTGCTGTTCGAGGAACTGCTGCTGCACTATCAGCCGATGATCGAGCTGGCCAGCGGCGGCATCGGGGCGGCCGAAGCCCTGCTGCGCTGGCAGCATCCCGAGCTGGGTCTGGTGCTGCCGGACAGATTCGTGCCGCTGGCCGAAGAAACCGGTCAGATCGTGCCCATAGGCATGTGGGTGCTGCAGCGCGCCTGCGCGCAATGCCGGGCCTGGGAGCTGGGCGGCATGCCGCCGATCCGCATCGCCGTGAACCTGTCGGCGCGCCAGTTCGCGGAAAAGAATCTGGTGGCGGGCATTCTCCAGGTGCTGGAGCAGAGCGGCCTGCCCGCGGAACGGCTGGAGCTGGAAATCACCGAAAGCGTGCTCATGCAGGACACCGACAATGCGCAGGCGGCGCTGGGAAAACTGCGCGACGCCGGCATCTGCCTGACGCTGGACGATTTCGGTACGGGCTATTCGTCGCTTTCCTACCTCAAGCGCTTTCCCGTGAGCCATCTGAAAATAGACCGCTCCTTCGTGCACGACTTGCCCGGCGACGGCGACGCCGCCGCGATCGCCACCGCCATCATCGCCATGGCGCACCGCCTGCACATCCGCACCATCGCGGAAGGGGTGGAAACGCGCGAACAATTGCAGTTCCTGCGCGACGAGGGCTGTGATTTCGTGCAGGGCTACTACTACAGCCGCCCGCAGCCGGATGAGCAGTTCGCGCGCTATCTCTCGACCTGTGCCAAGCCTGCGCCGGACGTTTCCTGACTCGGGGTGCCGTCAGGAGATGGCGAGCAATTCCACCTCGAAGACCAGGGTCGCATTGGGCGGAATCACGCCGCCTGCGCCGCGCGCGCCGTAGCCCAGCTCGGGCGGGATGGTGAGCTTGCGCTTGCCGCCCACTTTCATGCCGGCCACACCCTGGTCCCAGCCCTTGATGACGTGGCCGGCGCCCAGCGGGAAAACGAAGGGGTCGTTGCGGTCCTTGCTGGAGTCGAATTTGCTGCCATTGGTCAGCCAGCCGGTGTAATGCACGGTGACGCGCTTGCCGGCGACAGCCTCGTCGCCCTGGCCGGTCACGAGATCTTCGATAACGAGTTCGCTCATGGGTTGAGTCCTACATAGGGTCGGCCCGCCATGATAGCGGAATTCTTCCCCCCGGATTTCAGGACGAGCAGCTCACCTCGATATGCTGGGCCCAGTCCGGCGGCTCGGCGGCGTAAGCTTCGAATCGAGGTTGCTCGTCGTAAGGGCGCGAGAGGACGGTGCGCAGGCGTTCGATCTCGGTGTAGTCGCGTTCGTCGCGCGCCTTGCGGATGGCGATTTCGGCCAGATGGTTGCGCAGCACGTATTTGGGATTGACCTGGTTCATGGCCGCGCGGCGCACGGCATCCGCGCTATGGCGCGTGCGCAGTACGGCAGCATAGCGCGCTGCCCAGGCATCGAAGGCGGGACGGTCCAGGAACAAGTCGCGCAGCGGCGCGTTGAGTGCGTCGGGAGACGAATCGAAGCCGCCCAGGCGGCGGAAGAAGTTCGTGTAATCGACGCGGTTTTGCGCCAGCAAACGCAGCAGGCCGGCGAGCAGGTCGGCCGTCTCGGCGTCGGCATCGAGGCCGATTTTGGCGGCCATGAGTTGCACATAGGCGTCATTGAAGTTCCGCGTGTAGGTGCGCAGGGCCGCTTGCGCGGCGTCGGCCTCCATTAGCGGGCTCAGGGCTTGGGCGAGGCAGACAAGGTTCCAGCCGCCGACGTCGGGCTGTTGGTCGAAGGCGTAGCGGCCGAAGCTGTCGGAGTGGTTGCACACGAAGCCGGGGTCGAAGGCGTCCATGAAGCCATAGGGGCCGTAATCGAGGGTAAGGCCCAAAAGGCTCATGTTGTCGGTGTTCATCACGCCGTGGCTGAAGCCCACGGCCTGCCATTGCGCCATCAGGCGCGCGGTGCGGCGCACGACTTCTTCCAACAGGGCGCCATAGGGGTCGGGGGCCTCGCGCTGCTCGGGGAAGTAATGCGCCAGGGCGAAATCCGCCAGGGTCTTGAGGGCTTCGCGCCGGTCGCGGTAGAAAAACACCTCGAAGGAACCGAAGCGCAGGAAGCTTTGGGCCAGGCGGGTGACGATGGCGCCGGTTTCGTCTTCTTCGCGATACACCGGCATGTCCGTGCCGACGATGCACAGCGCGCGCGTAGTGGGGATGCCCAGGCCGTGCATGGCTTCCGAACAGAGATATTCGCGGATGCTGGAGCGCAGCACCGCACGGCCGTCGCCGCCGCGGGAATACGGCGTCTTGCCGGCGCCTTTGAGTTGTACTTCCCAGCCTTCACCGCGGCCGTTGCGCGCTTCGCCCAGCAGCAGGGCACGGCCATCGCCCAGTTGGGACACGTAATGGCCGAACTGGTGCCCGGCGTACAGGGCCGCCACGGGCTCGCTGCCCGGCAGCGCGCGATTGCCGGAGAAATATTCGACGAATTCTGGATGCCGGGCGTCTTCCTGCGTCAGGCCGAGCAATTCCAGGGCATCCGGGTTGACGCTCACGACATAGGGCGCGGGCACGGGCGTGGCCATTACGCGGCTGGCGTAAGGTTCACCCAGGCGGGCGTAGCGGTTGTCGAAGTCCAGGGGCGTGAAAGGCGGCATGGCGGCAGATGCGGAGCTTGACGCCATTATGAACTACTCTGGGAACAGCCGTTCCGTCCGTGCCCGAGATGCCGTCGTCGCCCGCCACCACACTGCAGCTTGCCCAGATCGTCCTCACCCTGCATGTCGCGGTCATTGCTTTCAATATCTTCGGCCTCGTCGTCGTGCCGCTGGGCGCGTGGCGCGGCTGGGCCTGGGTAAGGATACGCTGGTGGCGCGTGCTGCATTTGGCGGCCTTGAGCCTGGTGGCGCTGCAGGCGCTGCTGGGGGACGACTGCTTCCTCACGGTGTGGGAGAGCGACCTCCTGCTCAGCGCCGGCCGCCAAGGCTATGCCGAGCCCTTCATCCAGACCTGGGTGGACCGGATGATCTATTGGAATCTGCCCATGGCGTTCTTCACGACGCTGTACGTGCTGGTGTGGTTGTATGTGCTGCTGCTGTGGGTTTGGGTGCCGCCGGCGCGCAAAGCCTCGCGCCCGCGGTAAGCTTGCGCCTATGGAAGATGCTTGCTACCTCGCCGTCGATCTGGGCGGCACGCATGTGCGCTGCGGCCTCGCGCGTGTAGCAGCCGGCCGCGTGTATTGGCTGCGCCGCGCGCAGGAGGATACGGCCGGCCATGCCGGCCTTGCCCAGGCGCTGGCGGAATTTCTCGATGCGGAGGGCGAACGGCCACGGCGCGCCGTGGTGGCCGTGGCGGGACCGACGGATGGCCGCACTGCGCGCATGACCAATCTGTCCTGGCAACTGGACGCGGAGGCCTTAGGGCACGCCTGGGCCATGCCGGTGCGGCTGCTCAACGATTTTGCCGCGGCGGCGCACGGCCTGGCCGCCCTGGATGCAGAAGAACTGGCCGTATTGCAGGCGGGCCGCGCCGACCCCGACGGCGTGCAGGTGCTACTGGGCGCCGGGACGGGGCTGGGCATCGCCCTGCTGGCGGGGTCGGCCGGCGCCCGGCAGGTGCTGGAAGGCGAGGGCGGGCATTGTGATTTCGCGCCCAACGATGCCACGGAGGCCAGGCTGTGGGCCTTTCTGCGCGCGCGCCACGGCCATGTGTCCTGGGAGCGCGTGGTGTCGGGCCAGGGCTTGGCGGCCACCCATGAATTCGTCTGTGCCGAGCGGGGGATGCCCGACCTGTACGCCGGCAGCCTCGACAAGCCGGCTGCCATCGGCGCCGCCGCCCTGGTGGGGCAGGATGCGGCGGCGTGCTTGGCTGGGGAGATATTCGCACGCGCCTACGGGGCGGCGGCCGGCAATCTCGCTCTGCTCACCTTGCCGCGCGGCGGCGTCTATGTGGGCGGAGGCATCGCGCCCAAGCTGCTGCCCTTGCTGCAGCGCTTCTTCATACCGGCCTTCCGCGCCAAGGGGCGCTTCGGCGCCGCACTGGAAAAGTTTCCCGTGGCGGTGGTGCTGGCTGACGATCTGGGGATGCGCGGCGCGGCGCTATACGCGGCGCGGGCTGGTTGAACCTAGAAACCGCAGTTGACCGCTTGTCACCCTGGTAAAAGCCGCATGGATGCTGAATTTCCTGCCTTCGATCACGTTCACCATTTTGGTGAGACCGCTACGCGCGCGATGGCACGTCTGCTCGTGCGCCTGCCTTTGTCGCGCCTCCTTGCAGGCCCCCCGGCCTGCGGCGTCGTTGCTTCGCGGCAGACACCCGATCAGGCGCACCCTCGGACGCGTCCAACTGCGGTTTCTAGGTTGAGGGCAGAAAAAAACCGGCCTTGCGGCCGGTCGGTGTTCAGCAGTCTCCGAAGACTGTTTTTTATTAAGCCGCCGCGGGTTCGACGCGTACGGTGCGGCGCTTGGCGGCGCCTTTGACTTCGAATTTGACTACGCCGTCGACCATGGCAAACAGCGTGTGATCCTTGCCCATGCCGACATTGGGGCCGGGGTGATATTCGGTGCCGCGCTGGCGCACCAGGATGTTGCCCGCCGCAACCGCCTCGCCGCCGTAGCGCTTGACGCCCAGGCGTTTGGCTTCGGAGTCGCGGCCGTTGCGGGAGCTGCCGCCTGCTTTCTTGTGGGCCATGGATGTTCTCCTGTGTCAGGCCGAAATGCCGCCGATTTGGACTTCGGTGTAGTCCTGGCGATGGCCTTGGGTTTTGCGGTAATGCTTGCGGCGCCGCATCTTGAAGATCATGACTTTGTCGCCGCGGCCGTGGGACAGCACCGTGGCCTTGACGGCAGCGCCGGAGAGCAGGGGCGCGCCGGCCTGGATTTTGTCGCCGTCGGCCACCAGCAGCACTTGGTCGAAGGTCACTTCGCTGCCCACGTCGGCGGGGAGTTTTTCGATTTTCAGTTTGTCGCCGGCCGAAACGCGATACTGCTTGCCGCCGGTTTTGATGACCGCATACATGCGAGCGCTCCTGGGGAGTGATCTCGGAAAGCCCGCGAATATACCGTATCAGGCCGGCCTGGTCAAACCTTGCGGCGTGGCGGGGCGCGGCTCGCCGAAGGCGCTCTGGAAATCGGTCAGGCGCAGGGCGTTGAGCACCACCAGCAGCGAGCTGATCGACATGCCGATGGCGGCGATCCAGGGGGTGACCAAGCCCAAGGCCGCGGCGGGGATGGCAACGGCGTTGTAGAGCACCGCCCAGGCCAGGTTCTGGCGGATCACGGCATGGGTATCGCGGGCGATGCGCACGCCGTCCGCCACCACCGACAGCCGCCCGCCCAAAGTCACCATGTCGGCGGCGGCCTGGGCCACGTCGGTGCCTTCGCCGAGGGCGATGGACACCTGGGCCTGGGCCAGCACGGGGGCGTCGTTGACGCCGTCGCCCACCATGGCGACGATGCGGCCGGTTTGCTGCAGGGCGCGCAGGGCGGCGACCTTGCCCTCGGGCAGCGCGCCGGCCCCGAGCACATTGATGTCCAGAGTGCGGGCGACGGCGGCCACGGCGGGGGGGGCGTCGCCGGACAGCACATGCACGCGCAGCCCCAGCCGCCGCAGAACTTTGATGGCGGGCGCGGCGTCGTCGCGCAGGCTGTCGCCCAGCGCCAGCCACCCCATGAATCCGGCGGCTCCGCCCAGCGCCAGCCAGGTGGCGCCGGGATGGGCCTCTTCAGGCGGCGCGGGCAAGGTGCCCGCCAACTCGGCCACGTAGTCGGGGTTGCCCAGGCGCAGGCGGCGGCCCGCGACCATGCCCTCCACGCCGCGTCCGGGAGCGCTTTGCAGGCCGGATGCGGCGGATACGTGCCGGGCCGCGGCGCGCAGGGCGCGGCCCAGCGGATGTTCGGAAGCAGCCTCCAGGGCGCTGGCCAGCTCGACCAGCTCCCCGACGTCGCCGCTTGCCGGCAAGGCCGCCAGTAGGCGGGGCGCGCCGCGCGTGAGGGTGCCGGTCTTGTCGAACACCACATCGGTGGCCTTGGCCAGCGTCTCCAGGGCATGGCCGCGCGTGGTGAGCAGGCCCAACTGCGTGAGCCGGCCGGTGGCGGTGGTGAGCGCCGCCGGGGTGGCCAGGCCCAGTGCGCAGGGGCAGGTGACCACCAGCATGGAAACCACGACCCAGAGGGCGCGATCGGGGTCTATGGCGTACCAGACGGCGCCGGTGGCAAAGGCGGCGACGAGCAGCACGCCGACGAACCAGGCCGCCGCACGGTCGGCCAGGCGGGCAATGGACGGCTTGTCGGTCTGGGCGCGGTCCAGCAGGCGCACGATGGCGGCCAGGCGTGTATCCTCGCCGACCTTTTCGACGCGCATGACGATGGGGCTGTCCTGGTTGAGCGTGCCGCCGATGAGGGGCTGGCCGCGGGTTTTCTCCACCGCGCGCGATTCGCCCGTGAGCATGGCTTCGTTCACGCGCGTGGCGCCTTCCAGCAGTACGCCGTCAGCCGGCACGGTTTGGCCCGGCTTGACGCGCACGCAGTCGCCCGCGGCCAGACGCGCCACGGGGATTTGTTCTTCTTCAAGACCGGGCCAGGCGGGCAGGCGCGTGGCGACGGCGGGGATGAGCTTGACCAGCTCCTGCGCGGCCTCGGTGCTCTTGCGCCGCGCCATGAGTTCCAGGAAGCGTCCGCCCAGGAGCATGAACACGAACATGGTGACCGAGTCGTAATACACCTCGCGCACCTGGCCGCTGAGCGTGGCCCACAGGCTGGCGCCGAACGCCGCGGCGATGCCCAGGGCCACCGGGACGTCCATGCCCAGAGTGCGGCGTTTGAGGTCGCGCCAGGCGCCCTGGAAAAACGGCTGGGCCGAGTAGAACACCACCGGCACGGTAAGGATCAGACTGGCCCAGTTGAAGACGGTGGCTTCCGCAAGCGTGAGCTTGCCGGCGTGATTGCCGAAGGACGGATAGGCGATCATCATCACCTGCATGGCGCCCAAGGCCGCCACGGACAGGCGCCGCAGGGCCGCGTTGCGTTCCTTGCGGAATAGTTCATCGGCCTGGCGGGCATCGTAGGGGTGGGCGCGATAGCCGATGTCCTCGACGGCCTTGAGAATCTGGGACAGGCGGATGCGGCTGTCGTCCCAGCGCACCCAGGCGCGTCGGGTGGCGTAATTGACGTTGACCGCGAGCACGCCGGGCAATGCCCTGAGATGGCGCTCGTTCAGCCACACGCAGGCCGCGCAGACAATGTTTTCCAGGATCAGCGCGGCTTCCCGCACGTTGCCCGGCGCCGTCTTGACGAAGCCCTGCTGGATTTCCGGGAGGTCGTAGAGGCCCAGGCGCTCCAGGTCGCCCTGCAGGTCCGCAGGCTTGGCCGGCAGGGCCGTGCGGTGGGTGTAATACGCGCCCTGCCCGGCATCGATGATGGTCTGCGCCACCGCTTGGCAGCCGCGGCAGCAGGCGGTTTCGGTGCGGTGCTCGTAGCGGATGGGGTAGTCCGTCCCCGGCGGCACGGGCAGGCCGCAATGGAAGCAGTGCGCGGGGGCGTCGTCGGCGACGGCGGGCAGCGGGGCAGAGCGGGCGGACATCGGATCATCATGATACTCCTTGCACCCGCCCGGCTTTTGTTGAATTCTTGGGGCATGCTGATCTGGCTCAAAAGCGGCGATCCCTTTCCTCCCGTGGAGCGCGCGCTGGCGTATCCTGCGGGACTTTTGGCGGCGGGCAGCGACCTCGCGCCGCAGACGCTTTTGGCGGCCTACCGGCAGGGCGTTTTCCCCTGGTACAGCCCCGGCCAGCCCATCCTCTGGTGGAGCCCCGATCCGCGCATGGTGCTGTTTCCCGCCGAGCTGAAGGTCTCCCGCTCGCTGCGCCGGCGCCTGGCGCGGCAGGACTACGAAATCCGCTGGGACACGGCTTTCCGCGAGGTCATGGAAGCCTGCGCGGCACCGCGGCCGGGGCAGGACGGCACCTGGATCAATGCGGGCATGGTCGATGCCTATGTGCGCCTGTTCGGATTGGGCCACGCCCATTCGGTCGAAACCTGGATGGGAGGCAAGCTGGTGGGCGGGCTCTACGGTGTCGGCATAGGCTGCGCCTTCTTCGGCGAATCCATGTTCAGCCGTGTGAGCGACGCTTCCAAGCTCGCGCTCGTGCACCTCGTGCGCCGGCTGGAGTCGCCCGGCGTCAGCCTGATCGACTGCCAGATGAGCACGCGCCATCTGGCCAGCCTGGGCGCGCGCGAAATCCCGCGCGCCGAGTTCACCCGCCGGCTGGCGGAATTGGTAGACTTGAATTGCCGCATCGTTTGACCGTCCCGCCGTGCACCCCACCGAACCGCCCTTCCTGCGCCTGCAGTTCTATCTCACTTCGGCCTACCCGTGCAGCTACGTGCCCGGCCTGACGGCGCGTTCCCAGGTGGCCACGCCCGCGCACCTGGTGAACCGCGAGGTGTACAGCCTGCTTATTCGCAACGGCTTTCGCCGCAGCGGCCAGTTCACCTATCGGCCGCAGTGCGACGGTTGCCAGGCCTGCGTTCCGGTGCGCGTGCGGGTGGGTGAGTTCGCCATGCGGCGCGGCCAGCGCCGCGTGTGGAAGCGCAACGGCGATCTGCGTACCATTCTGCTGCCGCTGGATTTCCACGAGGAGCACTACGCGCTCTATCGCCGCTACCAGCGGGAGCGCCATGCCGGGGGTGGCATGGACCAGGACGGCGTCGAGCAGTACAGCCAATTCCTGCTGCAAAGCCACGCCGATTCCTGTCTGGTGGAATTCCGCCGCGGCCGCGAGCTCATGATGGTGAGCGTCATGGATCGCGTGGAGGACGGCCTGTCGGCGGTCTATACCTTCTACGAACCAGGCAGCCGCGACAGCCTGGGTACCTACAACGTGCTTTGGCAGATCGAGCGGGCGCGCGAGCTGGGACTGCCCTATGTCTATCTGGGCTATTGGATCGCGCAGTCGCGCAAGATGGCCTACAAGATACGCTTCCAGCCAATCGAAGGCCTGCTGGACCAGGCCTGGCAGACGCTGCCGTCGGCACCGCCTTCTTCCGCAGACTGAGCCCATGCAAACCTATCTCGATCTCATGCGCCACGTGCTTGCGCACGGCGCCCGCAAATCCGACCGCACCGGCACCGGCACGCTGTCCGTGTTCGGCTATCAGATGCGCTTTGACCTCGCACAGGGGTTTCCGCTGCTGACCACCAAGAAGGTGCACCTCAAGTCTGTTGTCCACGAGCTGCTGTGGTTCCTGCGCGGCGACACCAATATCCGCTATCTGCGCGACAACGGCGTCACCATCTGGGACGAGTGGGCGGACGAGAAGGGCGATCTGGGGCCGGTCTATGGCTACCAATGGCGCAGTTGGCCGACGCCCAGCGGCGGCCATATCGATCAGATCAGCCAGGTGCTGCACGATCTGCGGCACCAGCCGGACTCGCGCCGCATCATTGTCTCGGCCTGGAATGTTGCGGATCTGTCCAAGATGGCCCTGGCGCCCTGCCATGCTTTCTTCCAGTTCTATGTGGCGGAGGGCAAGCTGTCCTGCCAGCTCTACCAGCGCAGCGCCGACATCTTTCTGGGCGTACCTTTCAACATCGCCAGCTATGCCTTGCTCACGCTCATGATGGCCCAGGCGACGGGACTCAAGCCGGGCGAGTTCGTGCACACCCTGGGCGATGCCCATCTCTACCTCAACCACTTGGAGCAGGCGCGCGAGCAGCTCACGCGCACCCCGCGCAGCCTGTCGGTCATGCGCCTGAACCCGGAGGTCAGGGATCTCTTTGGTTTTCGATACGAGGATTTCACCCTGGAAGGCTATGACCCGCATCCGGCCATCAAGGCCCCGGTGGCGGTGTAAACAGCAGTCAGTTGGCAGTCTTCAGTAGGCAGCTAAAATCAACTGCCAACTGCCAACTGCCAACTGCCAACTGCCAACTGCCAACTGCCAACTGCCAACTGCCAACTGCCAACTGCCTTGCTTTTATGCCTCCCCCCCGCCTTAATCTCATCGCCGCCCTGGGTAAGAACGGCGTCATCGGTATCGACAACCGCCTGCCCTGGCGGCTGCCCGACGATCTCAAGCACTTCAAGGCGCTGACGCTGGGCCATGCCGTGCTCATGGGGCGCAAGACCTTCGAGTCGCTGGGCCGGCCCCTGCCCGGACGGCGCAACATCGTCATCACGCGCAATGTGCATTATCGGCCCGTGGGCGCGGAAGTGGCTGGCAGCATCGAACAAGCGCTGGCCCTGTGCCAAGGCGCGGCGGAAGTATTTTTCATCGGCGGCGCCGACATCTACCGCCAGGCCTTGCCTCTGGTCGAGCGGCTGCATCTGACCGAAGTCGACGCGAGCCCTGCGGGCGACGCATTTTTTCCGGATTTCGATCATGCGCGCTGGCGCGAGTCGGGGCGCGAGGTGCGCCGCGATGAGGCCAGCGGGCTGGGGTATGCTTTCGTTACCTACGAACGCGCTTGAGGGCGTGCCTCACACGACTTCGGCGGCCGGGCGCGGGCGCCCCAGGTGATAACCCTGGGCATAATCCAGCCCCAGTTCGCGCACCCTTTCCAGGATCCTGGCATTTTCCACGTATTCGGCCACGACTTTCTTGCCGTAACCATGTACGGCTTCCACTACTGCGCGCACGAACACCCGGTCGTCCTGGTTTTCGTCCAGGTTGCGTATGAAGGAGCCGTCGATTTTGACGTAGTCCACGGGCAGATGCTTGAGATATTGGAAGGTGGAGAAGCCCACGCCGAAGTCGTCCAGGGCCAGGCCCACGCCCAGGTCGCGGATATTCTGCAAAAGCTTCTGCGCGCGCGAGATGTCGGCCAGCGCCGCGGTCTCCGTGACCTCGAAAATCAGCCGATGCGGCG
This sequence comes from Pseudomonadota bacterium, assembly GCA_021849595.1. Taxonomy (GTDB): domain Bacteria; phylum Pseudomonadota; class Gammaproteobacteria; order Burkholderiales; family Thiobacillaceae; genus JAJXXS01. Next base: position 17,314 of record JAJZSR010000036.1, read on the forward strand.
CCACCTGGTGGGTATGCAGGGCGTTGCGGATGACTTCCACGAGGTGCTCGTTGTCCAGGCTGCGCGCCGAGAGGTTGACCGCCAGGCGGAAATCGCCGCCGCGCAGGCCCAGCAGGGCAATGGCGGAGCGCGCCACCCACTCGTCGATCTCCCGCACCAGGCCCGAGGCCTCAGCGGCCTGGATGAACTCGGCCGGGGCGAGCAGCGCCGCATCGTGCCCGCGCAGGCGCAGCAGCACTTCATAGTGGGCAGCCTCTTCGCCATCGGCCAGGGCGACGATGGGCTGTAGATAGAGTTCCAGGCGGCCCTGGTCGAGCGCCTGGCGGATCAGGCTCACGCGCTGGTTCTTGTCTTCCAGTGCTTGGCGCGTGCGATCGCCGGGATCATAGAGATGCCAGTTGCCGCGCCCCAGCGCGCGGGCGTGGGACAGCGCCAGATCGGCGCTCGCCAGCAGCGCTTCCGGGCTCTTGCCGTGCTCGGGAAAGCGCGCCAGGCCGACGCAGGCACTGGACACCTGATGGTGGCCCTGCCCTTTGGCGACCGCGCGTGCGATTTGCAGCACCTGGGCGATGGGGGTTTCGGCGAAGAACAGGGCGAAGTCGTCGCTGCCCAGGCGCGCAGACAGGCGCGGGCGCGGCTCCAGATTTTCCAGGCGCGCGGCGATCTGGCGCAGCACGGCGTCGCCGGTGGCGTGCCCGGCCAAATCGTTCAGGGTCTTGAATTCATCCAGATCGAACAGCAGCAGAATGCCTTCCGGCACGGCGGCGAGCAAATCCTTCAGGCGCGCCTGGAAGGCACGGTGGTTGAGCAATCCGGTCAGGGCGTCGAAATCGGACAGAAACTCCGCCCGCTCATTGGCGGCATGCAGTTCCGTGAGGTCCAGGCCGACACACAGAATCATCGCTTCGCCGTCCGGATTGGCCCCGGCTTGGGTGAGTATCCAGGCGATGTGGCGCATGCCGGCGGAAGTTTCCAGGCGCGCCTCGAAGCGCAGCGGCCAGTCGTCAGCGGCGAGATGAGCCTGCAGGGCGGCGCGCAGGGCTTCTTCCTGCTCGGGCGGAATCAAGTGGCGGAAAAAATTCCGTCCGGCCAGCTCGGTGTAGGACAGGCCGGTGACCTGCGAGGTATGGGCATTGATGAGTTGTATGCGGCCGTGCGTGTCCTGCGTCAGGATCAGGGCCGGCACGGTATCGAGCAGGTTGGAAATGAAGTCGCGCTCGCGCGCCAGGTTTTCCGCCGAGCGCCGCAGGGAATCGCGCTGGCGGGCGTCCGCCTCGTGCATCGTCTGCAGGCGCCGGGCCAGTGCCATTGCCGCGCTCTCCAGGCGGTCGAATTCGTCCGCCACGCCTTGTGCGGGATGGGCCAGCCGATCCTGGGCCGCCTGCCAATTACCGTCCCCAAGCAAGGGCAGGCTTTCCGTCACACGCCGGATGCGCGTCAGGAACCAGAGCAGGAAGGCCAGCATCATGCCCTCGGCGACGACAAAGGTAAGAAAACCGATGAGCAGGTTCTTGTGCCGGCTGGAGCGCACCAGGTCGTGGTAGGCGGTGTCGTCGGTGACGGTGAACAGGCGCGGGAAGTCGCTCGATGCTGAGAGGGGCGGCAGCATTTGCAGTTGCAAATGGCGGCCGGCCAGGTCCAGGCTGGCTTCGTAAGCCCCGCCTTTGGTCGGCGTCCAGTGCGGGCTCGATCGTTGCAAGGCCTGCGCCAGTTGTGCGCTGGTGACCTGGCGCAAGGAGAATGTCTCGGACCTCGGCGTGCCTGTTGCCAGCGCTAGATTGAGCCCGGAATAACGATGGAAGGTGGCCAGAAAATCGCCCAGGTCGCGGGTGAGAAAAATCGCACCTGCCGTGCTGTGGTTCTTGAGGAAAGGGCCCACCCAGTAAAGCACGCAAATCGTGCCGCAATAAAGGCCCTCCTGGGGGGTCTCGGTGCTGAGCGCGGCGCGCGTGAGTCGGTCGATTTGCGCGCCGGGCAGCGGCGCCGAACCGAAGCCGGCCACCGGGTAAGCCGCGGGATTGAACAACTGCAACGATTTGAGTCCCTCTTCCAGATGCCATTTCTGCCAGTTTTGTTCCAGGGTGTCGGCAGGCAGATGGCGCGGGAAATCGTCCGGCAGAGTGTCAGCCAGGCCCGCCGCCTTGTCGGCCAACTGCTGGTAGGACTGGCTGAGCAGAAAATGCACCAGCGTGCGGGCCTGCTGCGCCGCGCTGGCGCGCAACTGCGTCTGCTGCTGCGCGAGCGAACGGTTGTTCACATAAGTGAGCGCGGCGGCCATGAGGAAGATGATCAAGGTGAGGGGCAGCAGCAGCTTCCATTTGAGGCTCAGGAACAACTCCCGCGACCCGAAGGGGAGGGGAAAGCGCGGCATGGATCAGAAACGCCAGGAGGCTTGCAGCAGGCCCATGTTCCACACCCGCGCCTCCTGCTGAGGGTTGGGATTGTCGAG
>JAJZSR010000196.1 GCA_021849595.1 Pseudomonadota bacterium
GCGCGCAGGCAGCTCGCCCGCCAGATGCACGGTGGCGGCTGCGCCATCGGCCGGCACGAAGCGCGCGGCGCTGCCTACGGGGGGAGCGGCGCCGAACAGTTCGGCCCTGAGCCACAGTTGCGCTTGCGGCAGCAGGGTCACCAGCGGCGCGCCGGCCGGCAGGTCCACGGCGGCGGTGCTCTCCACTTTTTCCACCACTGTGGGCAGCGGGCTGGCGAGCATGGTCTGGGCGTCGAGCGCGCGCTGCGCCGCCAGCGCCTCGGCAAGCCGCCCCCGCGCTGCCGCCACGGCGGCGCGGGCTGCCGCTAGCGCCTGGCGGTTGGCGAGCGCCGGATAGGTACGTTCTACCGAAGCGGCGCTTTGGCGGGCCGCTACCAGTTCCTGCGCGGCGGTGGCGACCCGTGCGCGTGCAGTCGCACGCTCTCCCGCTAGGCGCGGGCCGCCCAGCCACACCAAGGGTTCTCCCGCCTTCACCGGCTGGCCGGGGACGGCAGCCAGTTTCAACACGCGCGCCGCCAGCGGCATGCGCAGCGTAAACGGTGCCACCGCCTCCACGCGCGCCCAGCCGTGCAGCTCCGGACGGTAGCTTACGGCCCGCGCCGGCAGCGTGACCGGATCGGCGTGCGCACTGCCGGCAAGGCAGCAGAACAAAAGCAGGAAACGTAGCAAGTTGTTCACGTTATTGATCCGAAACGAAAGAACTCGTCTGCACGACAGCGGTTTGCCTGGGCACAGCATTTTCAATCCCTTGACTCGTTTCGGATCAATAACATTGAATCTCGGCTGTTATTGAGGGGGAGTTCAAGTTCTTTAATTTCCCCTCAATATCGATTCGTTATGTGAAAACCCGGTTTCTCGCATCCCCGCCAAACGGACGCCTTGGGCCGGCCCGCCCATACGGCTCATAGCACGGCCAGAGCATTCTAAAAGGGCCGGCTTAGCCCTGAATTAGGCCACCATGTTCCCTTGGCGCTCAAGTTTTGCGCCGGAGAGGTCGTTAGCGGAAAAGTAATCGCCCGCACGGAGCCCGACCATGCGCATGTTGCTGTTTCTCGCCGTTCTTTTCCCCCTTGCCGCCCTGGCCGCCAATCATCAGGTGTATCGCTGGGTGGACAAGGGGGGCGTGGTGCATTTCAGCGATCAGCCGCCGCCGCCCGACGTGCGCAGCGTGCAGCAGGTCGATTATGCCGCCGGCGCGGGGGCGCCCGCACAGTCTTATGCCCTGCGCGAGGCAGAGCGCAAGAACCCGGTTTCCTACTACACCACGGCGGATTGCGGCTTCCCCTGCCAACTGGCGCAGCAATTGCTCACGCGCCGCGGCATCCCCTATGCCACCAAGGATCCGTCCAAGGACAAGGCGGCTTATGAGGCCCTCAACAAGATGTTCGGCAAGGTCAGCGTGCCGGCCCTCGTGGTGGGGGACCACAAGCTCGACGGCTTCCAGGAACAGGCCTGGAACGACGCCCTGGATCAGGCCGGCTATCCCAAGGAATCCTCCCAAGGCGCCGCCGCGCCTGCCAAGCCGGCGCCCTAATCCCGTTTTCATTACTTGTAAGTAAGACCGGCCAGCCGCGGCCGGCGCTGTGCTATGGTGGAAAACGCCCGATGTTATGGGCGGCTTATGCGAAAACCCGTTTCCAAGGAGCAGACCATGCACAAGAAAACTTTGCTTGTTTCCGCCTTCTCGGGCGCTCTGGCGCTGACCGCCGGCCATGCCTTGGCGCAGACCGAAACCCAGCAGCAGACCCGCACGGAGGCGCAGACCCGCGCGCAGGAACAAATCTACGGCAGCCAGTTGATGACGCGCCAGGAGCGCATCGAATATCGCAACCGGTTGCGCGAGGCCAAGACCGTCCAGGAACGCGAGCGCATACGCGCGGAGCACCATAAGGAAATGCAGGAGCGCGCGCGCGAGCGCGGCGTGCGCCTGCCCGACATGCCGCCGGCCCAGCCTATGCACAGGGGCATGGAGCCGGGTTCAGGCATGGGTCCCGGCGGAGGCATGGGCCCAGGGGGTGGCATGGGTCCCGGCGGCGGGATGGGCGGCGGAGGTCGCTGAGCCCGGCGGATTGCGGCCGTCAAAAAAGCCCGCAGAACGCGGGCTTTTTGGTGCTTGCGAGGGCGGTTACACGCAGCCGGTGGGCTTGGGCAGGCCCCCGTATTTGGTGATGGGCTTCATCGGGCCGGTCATCCACAAGCCGAATAACTCTTTCTGGTCTTTTTCCAGGTATTTGGCAAATTTCCGGATAGGAGGCACGGAGCCGAATTCCTCGTAATACTGGCGCGCCTTGAGGATTTGCTCCCATTTTTCGTCGCTCAGTTCATAACTGTCGGCCTCGGCCATGGCTCGGGCGATTTCCGGGGTCCATGCGCTCATGTCGGTAAGGTAGCCGTCACCGTCGCGGGTGGGCAGGTCCATGCTTGTTCTCCTTCAGGTTGGTTCAAAGGGGCTTCGGCGGGGCCGAATGGGTTCCATTGAAAATTACCTGAGGAAATTAGTCAAGTATTTTATCTCAGCAGGCGGCGGCGCGTGAGCACCAAGGCCAGCCAGAAGCCCAGCGTGCCATAGGCGAAAAGCACCAAGGCATGCCAAGCCCAGCCCGGCGGGACGCGTCCGAGCACCAGGGGGCGCACGATGTCGATGGCATGGGTCAGGGGCAGCACCGCGGCCACGTGCTGCAAGATGGTCGGGAGTTGGTCGGTGGGATAGAACACCCCGCACAAGAGCACCATGGGCGTGATGGCCAGGGTGAAGTAGTACATGAAAAAATCGTAGCTCGGTGACAGCGCCGTCATGATCAGGCCCAGGCCGGAGAACGCCAGGCCGATGAGAAAGGCGACCGGCACGATCCACAGGGTGAGCGGCCAGCTTTCCTGCAATTGCAACAGCCAGATCACGAGCAGGATGGCCAGGCCGGAAAGCAGGCTCTTGCTGGCTGCCCACACCCATTCGCCCATCAGCAGGTCGTCCAAATTGAGCGGGGTGTTGAGGATGGCCTCCCAGGTTTTTTGCACATGCATGCGCGAAAAGCCGGAATAGAGCGTTTCGAAGGTGGCGCTGTTCATGGTCGAGTAGCACACCGTGCCGGCTGCGAGGAAGGTGAGATAGGGCACGCCGGCGACATCCGGCAGCAGGCGGCCGAGGCCGTAGCCCAGGCCCAGCATGTAAAGCATGGGATCGGCCAGGTTGCCCAGCACGGAAGGCAGGGCGAGCTTTTTCCAGACCAGGAAATTGCGCCGCCAGACGGGCACGAAGCGCAGCGAAAAGCGCGGCGGGGCAAAATTCATAAGCTAATCGCGCAACTCGCGCCCGGTGAGTTTGAGGAACACATCTTCCAAGTTGGACGGACGCTGCAGGAAGCGCAGGCCGGGCTCGGCAGCCAAGCGATCGGCCAATGCGGCGCCCTCGCGCGTGTAGCAAAACCAGGTTTCGCCGGCCTGCTCCAGGCGTTCGCAGGCGTCGCGGCCGTGCGCTTCGGCCCAGTTCTCAGCGGTGTCGCCATGGATTTCCACTACCGTTGGCTCGATGAGTTGGGCGATGAGTTCGCGCGGAGCGCCTTCGGCGATCTTGCGGCCGTGGTCCAGCACGACGACGCGGTCGCACAGGCGCTCGGCTTCCTCCATGAAATGCGTGGTGAGCAGCATGGTTTTGCCCTCTCCCAGCAGGCGGCGCA
>JAJZSR010000197.1 GCA_021849595.1 Pseudomonadota bacterium
ATCGCCCGGGCGCGCCTCGCGGCCCTGGAGGACTGGGCCTTGCAGGGTTTCGCGCCCGATCTTACGCTGTTGCTGGACGTGCCGGCCGAGCTGGCGGCCGAACGGCGCGCCCGGGCGCGGGCGGCCGACCGCTTCGAGGCCGAAGACCTGGAATTCTTCCGCCGCGTGCGCGCCGCCTATCTGGAACGGGCGAGCCTGTACCCGCAGCGCATCCGCGCGATCGACGCGGCCCGTGCGCCGACCGAGATCCAGGCGGACATCGCGCGTCTGCTGGACAGTCTGTGAGCGCCCCTTATCCCTGGCTGGAGCCTGCCTGGCGCCAACTGGCGTCTTGGCAGGGGCGTCCGCCCGGCGCCCTGCTGATCGCCGGGCCGCGCGGCGTGGGCAAGTTGGCGCTGGCGCGCGCCTGGGCCCAGAGCCTGTTGTGCGGTTCGCAGCCGGCCTGCGGGCAGTGTGCCTCCTGCCGCTGGTTCGCCGAGGGGGTACATCCGGATTTTCTTTATTTGACCTTGGAAGAGCGCGAGAACGCGGCCGGCGAGGTGCGCCTGGCGCAGGAGATCGATGTCGCCCAGGCGCGCCGCGCGGTCGATTTCGTGCGCCTGTCCGCGCACCAGGGAGGCTGGCGCGTGGTTTTGGTGCATCCTGCCGACGCCCTGAATCGCGCCGCCGCCAACGCCTTGCTAAAGGTGCTGGAGGAAGGGCCGATAAATACGGTGTTCGTGCTGGTAAGCGATGCTGCTCACCGTTTGCTTGCCACCCTGCGCAGTCGCTGTCGCCGTCTGGACATCGGCTTGCCGCCGCGTCAGGCCGCATTGGACTGGCTGGTCGAGCACGGCGCGCGCGAGGCGCCCCTGGCCTGGGTGGGCGGGGCGCCGTTGCGCGCGCTGGAGTGCGAGGAGCAAGGATTGAGCGGGCAGCGGCGCGAGGTGCTGGCGCAGTTGGCGCAGCCCGCGGCCATGGAACCCACGGCGCAGGCCGAGGCCTGGGCGGCACTGGGCAACGAAAGCTGGTTCGAGTTGACCTACCGCTGGCTGGTGGATTTACTGGCCTGCCATCTGGGCGTAGCACCCACGCGCAACCCAGATTTCGCCGAGGCCTTGGGCCAACTGGGCCGGCGTGTGGAACGCGGCGCCTTGCTCGAATTGCTGGCTGCCACGGCGGCCGAGGGGAGGGTGTTGCGCCATCCGCTGAACGCTGCGGCGCAGCGCGAGGCGTGGATGATGCGCTACCGGCATCTATTTGGGGAGAGGCGCCCGGCGAGGGTCGCATGAGTAGCGAGGTGAGGCATGAGTTTCAACCCTAACACCGAAGGCGGCGGACTGAATCGGCCCGGGGTGATGTCGCTTTCCATCCGGGAAAAGGCCGCCCTTTTCGCGGCCTACATGCCATTCATCAAAGGCGGCGGTCTGTTCATTCCCACGAACAAGCTCTACAAGGTGGGCGAGGAAGTGTTCATGCTGCTCACCCTGATGGACGATCCCGTCAAGATTCCTGTTTCCGGCAAAGTGATCTGGATCACGCCCACCGGCACGCACGGCAACCGCGTGCAGGGCATAGGCGTGCAGTTCGCCGCTAACGAGAGCGGCCATGCGGCGCGCCACAAGATCGAGGGACTGCTCGGCGGCGCACTGAAATCGACGCGGCCCACCCATACGATGTAACCCGAGGCGGCGGCGCTCCGGGCGCCTCGTCAGGCGCCGGTAATTCGCATACACTTCGCGGGGCAACCCGCGCCCGGTCTGTCGTCCCTTGCGGCCGATTCCGGCCGATTCCGACCATGTATATAGATTCGCACTGCCATCTCAATTTTCCCGATTTCGCCGGCCGCCGCGAGGAACTGCTGGCGCGCATGCGGGAAAACGGCGTGGAGCAGGCGCTGTGCGTGAGTGTGGAACTGGAGAAGTTCCCCGAGGTGCTGGCGCTAGCCGAGTCCGATGCACGCTTGTGGGCCTCGGTGGGCGTGCACCCCGACCACCAGCATTGTCTGGAGCCCGACGCCGAGGAGCTGGCGCGTCTGGCCAGTCACGCGCGCGTGGTGGCCATTGGCGAAACCGGCCTGGACTACTATCGCCAGCCTGGGCCGCTGGCCTGGCAGCAGACGCGCTTCCGTACCCATATCCGCGCCGCGCGCGCCAGCGGCAAGCCGCTCATCATCCATACCCGTGCGGCGGCCGAGGATACCTTGCGCATTCTGCGTGAAGAAGGCGGGGCCGAGGTGGGCGGCGTCATGCATTGCTTCACGGAAAGCTTAGCCGTGGCGGAAGAGGCGATGCGTCTGGGGTTTTATATTTCCTTTTCCGGCATCGTCACGTTCAAGAATGCCCAAGCGCTTAAGGAAGTCGCCCGCGCGGTGCCTCTGGAACGCATGCTCATCGAAACCGACGCGCCCTATCTCGCGCCCGTGCCGCAGCGCGGCAAAACCAACGAGCCGGCCTTCGTGCGCTACGTCGCCGAGCACATCGCCGAATTGCGCGGCCTGAGCCCGGAAGCCGTGGGCGAGGCGACCAGCGCGAATTTCCGCTGCCTGTTTCTGCGCCAGGATTGACCGGCCGGTCCGAGGGATGTTGTCAGGCGCCCGGCAGCGCCACCGCCAAGCCGAGCCGGCGCAGGTAATTCAGGGTCGGAGCGACGCATTCCCGAACGAAATCACGCCGCGCCGGGTTGCGCCTGGCCAGTTCCCGCCAGCGCCTGCCAGGGGTAAGGCCGGCCAGTTCGTAGACTGCCGGGGCGGGCAGGTAGAAAGTGTCCAGAAAGCGGCGGATGAGGGCATCGGCCAGGGGTGTAAGCAAACGCCTGCGCGCCGCGCTCGCGCTTGCCAAGGCATGCTCCAGCGCATCGCGTGCATGGGCGATGTGGCGCGCCTCGTCGATGATGTGCAGGGTGCACATCTGGCGCACCAGCGGGTCCACGCTATACGCCCCCAGGGTACGGATGGCGCGATTCAGCCGGTCGGGCACTTCCTCGCCCACCACCACCGACAGCCAGAACAGCGCACCGCGCGGCGGCAAGCGGCGTCCCAGGAGGTCGACGAACCAGGGCCGGGAGATGCCCTGGCGCGGCAGATGTAGTCCGCTTTTCTCCATGAGTTGCAGGAACATCAGGCTATGCCCCGCCTCTTCGCGCAATTCATGCAAATGGTACATGCGTTCGGCGGTGGTGCCGCTGGAGGATAGGCTGCGGGCGATGCGCTCCATGAAGATGCCCTCCAGCCACAGGCCGGCATCCAGAAAGCCGAGAAACTCCAGGCGCGACAGACGCCGCCTGACATCCTCGGGCTGCGCCTCGAAGTCCGCGACCCCGGCCAGCGAAACCGCTGCCTGCGGCAGCCACCAGGCATTCGCGTCCAGGCTCTCCCAAGCCAGCCGGCCGAGGGGGTCCTGGTAAGGGGTGCTGTTCTGGTTGAGCTGCCGATGCAGGCGGGACGAAGCGGAGGACACCGCGGATTCCTCAATGATTGGCGGCCGGCCCATCTTATCATGGCCCGCGCCATTGCCTGGAAAGGGCTTCTTCCGGCATAATGCCGCGCTTCCCGGAGAGGTGGATGAGTGGTTTAAGTCGCACGCCTGGAAAGCGTGTTTAGGGTCATACCCTAACGGGGGTTCGAATCCCCCCCTCTCCGCCAAATC
>JAJZSR010000037.1 GCA_021849595.1 Pseudomonadota bacterium
AATTCGCGGTTTTCCGAGATATCCGACCCGAGGCTCTGCATGAAAACCTTTTCCGCCAAACCCCACGAGGTCAAGCGCGACTGGTTCGTGGTGGACGCCAGCAATCTCGTGCTGGGCCGCTTGGCCGCCGAAATCGCGCGCCGCCTGCGTGGCAAGCACAAGCCGGAATACACGCCCCACGTGGATACCGGCGACTACATCGTGGTGGTGAACGCAGAGAAAATCCGCGTCACCGGCAACAAGACGCTGGACAAGAAATACTACCGCCACTCGGGTTACCCGGGCGGGATATACGAAACCACTTTCGGCAAGATGCAGGAACGCTTTCCCGGCCGCGCGCTGGAAAAGGCCGTCAAAGGCATGTTGCCCAAGGGTCCGTTAGGCTACGCCATGATCAAGAAGATGAAAGTCTATGCCGGGGCCGAACACCCGCACAGCGCCCAGCAACCGCAAACCCTAGAACTCAAGGCTTGATACCATGATCGGCAACTACAACTACGGCACCGGCCGGCGCAAGGAATCGGTGGCGCGCGTGTTCATCAAATCCGGCTCGGGCGCCATCGTCGTCAACGGCAAGCCCATCGATGAGTACTTCTCGCGCGAAACCGGCCGCATGGTAGCGCGCCAACCCCTGGTGGTCACGGAAATGACCGGCCGCTTCGACATCATGGTGAACGTGTCCGGCGGCGGCGAAACCGGCCAGGCCGGCGCCGTGCGCCACGGCATCACGCGCGCGCTGATCGACTATGACGCCAACCTCAAGCCCGCGCTCAAAGCCGCCGGCCTGGTGACGCGCGACGCGCGCGCGGTCGAGCGCAAGAAAGTCGGCCTGCACAAGGCCCGCCGCCGCAAGCAGTTCTCCAAGCGCTGACCGGCGCTGCGCCCCACCCCGAAGAACCCCGCTGCGTGCGGGGTTTTTTGTTGCCCGACGGACTCAAGGGCGACAGACTGCCAAATTCAGCCCTGCCGCAGAACGGGGTGCTCGGCCGTGGGCTTGTCCAGGTGGTATCCCTGCACCAAATCGACGCCGAAATCCTTGAGCAGCGCCAAGGTGCGCGCTTCCTCGACGTATTCCGCCACCACGGTCTTTTTCAGGCCGCGCGCCACCTGAACGATGGCGCGCACGAACACCTGATTGTCGGGGTCGGCATATAGATCGCGGATGAATACGCCGTCGATTTTGATGGTGTCGGCGCGGATGTGCTTGAGATAGGCGAAGCTGGCGAAGCCGGTGCCGAAATCGTCCAGGCACACGGTGCAGCCGTGATTGCGCAAGGCCTCGATGAAACGCTGGGCATCCTGCAGGTCGGCCACGGCATCGGTTTCGGTCAATTCCACGATGAAGCGCGCCGGCGCCACGCCGCGCTCCCGCAGGGAATCGACGATGAACTGCGGCAGCGACGCCTCCCCCAGGGAACGGGCCGAAAGGTTGACGGCTATACCCGGCACCTGCGGGTGCTGCGCTAGGACATCGATGGCGGTGGCGATCACCCAGCGGTCGATGTCGAGGATGCGGCCGCTTTTCTCCGCCACGGGGATGAAATGCGAGGGCATGATGAGGCGCGCCGGATCCTTCTCGTCGCGCATGCGGATGAGCGCTTCCAGATGGGAAAGCGCCCCATCCCCGATGCGGTAGATGCCCTGGAAATGCAATTGGAACAGGCCCTGCTCCAGGGCATGGCTGATGCGCTCGTTCCAGGTCAGGCGGCTGAGCGGCTCGCCGCCCTGCTCGGCCGGCGCGCGGTACACGCGCCAAGTGTTTTTGCCCGCTTCCTTGGCCTGGTACATGGCTATGTCGGCCTTCGCCACCAGGTCGTCGGCATCCTGCGACTGCCCCGGAAAATAGGCGATCCCCAGGCTGGCCGTGAGGCGGATGTTCTGGCCTTCGAAGCGGAAGGGAATTTGCCCCACGGCACGCACGATGCGCTCGGCCAGGGCCTCCGCCTCGCCGTCGCGCACGGTGGGCAGCAGCACGGCGAATTCGTCGCCCCCCAGGCGCGCGAAGATTTCGTTGCGCCGGATCAACCCGCCGATCTCTCCGGCCACGCGGATGAGCAGGGCATCGCCGGCGCGGTGGCCGAAGTTGTCGTTCACCGCCTTGAATTCGTCCAGATCGAAGAACATGAGGGCACAGCGGCAGTTGCTGCGCTCCGTGTCCAGCAGCATGCGGGAGAGTTCTTCCTGGAAGCGATGGCGGTTGTACAAGCCGGTCAGGGCATCGCGCTCGGCCAGATAAACCAACTGCGCGGCGGTCTGGCGTTCGCGCGTGACGTCTTCGTAGATCCACAGATGGCCGATGAAGCCACCCTCCTTGTCGCGCACGGGATAATCCAGTTCGGTGACGACGCGGCCATCGGTCATCTGGATCTCGAAGCTGTCGGATACCTCGCGCGTTTCCAGCACCGACAGCAGGTGCTTGGAAAAATGATCCGGCCGGGCCAGCACGCTGGTGGAATGCCCCAGCACTTCGTTGACCGGCAGGCCGATGAGCGGCGCTTCCTCCCCTATCATCCAGATGCGGTTGAAGGCGGGATTGTGGTAAGTCACGCGGCCATCCGCGCCGACGAACAGGATGCCCAGCGTCATGGCCGAAAGCAGCGACACCAGGCGGGCGCGCTCCTGCTCGGAATCCTCCAGGTAGCGCAACTGCAGGCTTTCCGCCAGACGCAAGTCGGTGATGGCGTCTTTCAGGGAAGCTTCGACGGCTTTCAGTTCATCGATGTCGTGGATGCTCGCGCGTATGCCTTGGTAGTGGCCAGCGCCGTCGTAGATGGGCTGCCAATTGACGATGACCCAGAAAGACTTGCCATCCTTGCGCGTCAGGCGGCAGGTGTAGCCAGCGCCGCTGCCGCCGCGCAATGCCTGACGCAATTGGAATTCGGCGGACAGGCGATCTTCCGGGTGGATGAGCGGCAGAGGAAAATCCTTCATGGCCAGGCACTTCGCCACGCTCAGGCCCAGGAGGCGCTCGACGGAAGGATTGACCCATTGCAGACGTCCCTCCGCGGAATACCACAGTTCCAAATCGTAAGTGTAATCGGCGATGGCGTGGAAGCGTTCCTCGTCCTCCCGGGCGCGCTGCAGATGCTCGCGCACCGCCGCCGTCATGGCCGCGAAGGCGCGCTCCAGTTGGCCCAGTTCGTCCCGGCTGGAGACGGCTACCTCGGTCGCGAAATCGCCCGCGGCAATCCGCTTGCTGGCAGCAATGAGCGCATCGAAGCGGCGCGCGACCCAATAGCCCAGGATGGTGAGCACCATGGCCGTGCCCAGAAGCGCGAACAGGGCGATCGCCAAGTTCTGGTGCAGCAGCTGCGTGCGCGCCTCGCGCAGGAATCGCTCGGACAGGCCAAACCGGACCCAGCCGTAGCGTTCTCCCGCCACGATGATGGGCGTCTCCGTGGCCAGGACGCTGCCGGGCTGCCCGGCCTGCACCAGCACCCGGCCCGTGCTGTCCATGACGCTGATATAGGTGAGATCGTTGCTGAGCTTGAGCTCATGCACCAGATCGCGCGTGGTGGCGAGATCCTGCTGCACCAGCAGCGGCCCCAGGGCGGCAGACAGCAGGTGGCTCGTTTCCGCCAAGCGCGCGCGGCCTTGCCCCTGCAGCGCCTCGTCGGTCAGGCGCACGCTGTTGAAGATGAGCAGCAGGAAGACCGCCACCTCGACCACGAGGGCGGTCAGCACCAAGCGGGTTTTCAGACTCAAGGTCACGGTGCGGCGTCGAATTCAGGAGGGAGATATTTCCGGTAAGCGTCCAGGCCGGCGGCATCCGCCGGAACGATGTCGCCGAGCCCGCCGCGCGCGAGAAATGCGCGCCCCTCGGGTGAGGCAGCGAAGCTCTGCAGCGCCCCGAGTACTCGCTGGCGCAGCGGGGCGGGCACGCTCGCCTTAATGACGATGTATTGGGTGGACAGCGGCGGCGTCGTATAAATCACGCGCAGCTCATCCGCCACCTCGTGCGGCAGGCTGCGCAGGGGGATCAGGCCGATACCCGCAGCGGTCGCCTGGCCGCGCATCACCATGAGCGCGGCGTTGTTGTGGGACTGCGCCATGACCACTTGATAATCCGTTCCCGAACTGAGGCCGTCGCCGGCCAGGGCATGCCGGATCGCCTGGGTCACGAGCGCCAGTGGATCGGGAAAGGCGATGCGCGCGCCGCGCAGGTCTTCGATGGAGCGCACCGGGCCGTCTTTGCGCACGACGAGGATGCCGCGTATTTGGGCGGTATAGCGGGCCAGCGGCACATAGCCGCACTTGTCCACGGCATACCAGGCCAGTTCGGGCGGCGCCACCGCGATGTCGTAACGACCCCGCGTTAGGGCTTCCAGGTAGGCGCGAAAATTCGCCGCCGTATAGAACCGCACGGGCGCCTGCAGGCGCGCCGAGAGATCGTTTCGCAGCGGCGCGTAAAGGCGCACCAGGGCCACCGGCGAGAGATTTGGAAACAACCCCACGCGCCAGCCGCCCGGCTCGTCGGCAGCATGCGCCGGCCCGGCGCCCAGGCCGAGGCACAGCAGCAGCGCCTCCAGGATCGCGAATCGCTTCCAAATAGCGGCATGTGCCGGCCGCAGCCGGGTCATGCCGGAAAACGCCCGCAAAGCGACAGGCGGATGGCAAGTGGATCTTTGCGCATGGACTCAGGCAAGTATTTTCTCCAGCACCTTGGAGCGCCGCTGGTAGTTGTAAAGCGCCTGGCGCCGCCTGGGCAGGGCGCCGAGATTTTTTTCCACGAAGCCGCGCTCCTCGAACCAGTGCTCGGTGCGCGTGGTGAGCACGAAAATGCGTTTCAAGCCCAGGCGTCTGGCCTGCGCCTCGCCCGCCTGCAGCAATTGCTCGCCGTAGCCCCGGCGCCGGTAATCCGGCGCCACGGCCAGGCAGGCCAGCTCGCCGGCCTGTTCTTCGATGAAAGGATAGAGGGCGATGCAACCGGCGATGACCCCGTCCGACACCAAGACCATGAAGCGCTCGATCTCCATCTCCAGCAGCTCGCGCGAGCGGCGCACCAGTATGCCCGCCTGCTCCAGGGGTTCGATCAACTGAAGCACGCCGCCGACATCGCCGATGGTGGCGCGGCGCAGCATTTCCAGCGGCGTGGGCGTGATGAGCGTGCCCACCCCCTCGCGCGTAAACAGCTCGGCCAGCAAGGCGCCGTCGCGATGGCGCGAAATCAGGTGAGCGCGCTTCACGCCGCCGTTGCAGGCAGCCAGAGCGGCGGGCAGATAAAACCCCACGTCTTCGGCGAGTTTGCGCTGCTTTTTCAGGAGCTGGTCGCCCTCGGCGACGGTCAGGGTGGAAACGACCTTGCCCCGCGCGCCGGCCACGCCTTCCGTTTCCATAAAGAACACCAGCTTGTCGGCCTTGAGCGCCACCGCAGTCTGCGTGGCGACGTCCTCCAGGGCCAAATTGAAAATCTCGCCCGTGGGCGAATAGCCGATGGGCGAAAGCAACACCAGTTCGTTGTCTGCAAGGCGCGTCTGGATGGCTTCGTGATCGACGCGGCGCACCTCGCCGGTATGCATGAGATCCACGCCGTCGAGCACCCCGTAAGGCTTGGCGGTGACGAAGTTGCCCGATGCCACCCGTATGGCCGAGCCGGCCATGGGCGTGTTGGCCAAGCCCATGGACAGCAGTGCCTCGATCTCCACCCGCACCAGGCCCGCCGCCTCCTTCACGCACGCCAGGGCCGCGGCATCGGTGACCCGCAGGCCGCGCACGTAGCGGGCCTCGGCACCCAGTTCCTTAAGGCGCGCCTCCACTTGGGGACGGATGCCATGCACCAGTACCAGATGCACCCCCAGGCTGTTGAGCAGGTTGATGTCCTGGGCCAGCGTGGCGAACTGGCCTTCCTCCACCACCTCGCCGCCGAAGGCGAGCACGAAGGTCTTGCCGCGGAAGCCGTTGATGTAGGGCGCGGCGGAACGGAACCAATGGACGAAGTCGGCGCAGTCGGAGGATCGCTTGTTCATGAATGGGGCAGGGTGGGCATGTTAACCTAGTGTCCTGAGTCAGAGGTTCGTGGAATATGCTCGGGAGCGTTTGGACTGCTGTCGAAAAATGGCGATATCGCTGTCAGACGCGAAGCCGCGCACAGCGAGGTTGAACACCTCGCGAGCACGGCGACAAAGTATGGCGGCGATATTCGACGTTTTTTCATAACGAATTTCTGGCTCAGGACACTAGACGTAAGCCGCTGCCGGCCGGAAAAGCGCTCGGCAGGCCGGGCGCGCCTTCCGGGACACAAGAACCAACGGCATGGACATCATCATTTTTATCAAAGCCCTGATTTTAGGCGTAATCGAGGGGCTTACCGAATTTTTGCCCATTTCCAGCACCGGCCACCTGATACTCGCCGGCGATCTGCTGCATTTCAACGACGAGCGCGGCAAGGTGTTCGAGATTGCCATCCAGGTCGGTGCCATCCTCGCCGTGGTGTGGGACTACCGGCCGCGTTTCCGATCCCTGCTGACCCAGGCCGCCAGCGATGCGGCGGCGCGCCGCCTGTGGCTCAACCTGATCGTCGCCTTCATCCCGGCAGCAGCCTTGGGCCTGCTGTTCGGCAAAAGCATCAAGCAATACCTCTTTGCGCCCGTGCCGGTGGCGTTGGCCTTCATCATCGGCGGCCTGGTGATCCTCTGGGCCGAGAAGCGCCGCCATGTCGTGCGCCTGCAAAGCGTGGATGACATGGGCCCCTGGGATGCGCTCAAGATCGGTCTGGCGCAATGCTTCGCCCTCATCCCGGGCACTTCGCGCTCGGGCGCCACCATCATTGGCGGGCTGTTCTTCGGCCTCTCGCGCACGGCCGCGGCGGAGTTCTCTTTTTTCCTTGCCGTGCCCACCCTGGGGGCGGCCAGCGCCTACGAATTGTTCAAGGCCCGTCATCTGCTGCACATGGAAGACGTGGGATTGCTGGCCGCGGGTTTTGTCGCCGCCTTTCTGAGCGCCATGGTGGCGGTACGCGTGTTCATCCGCTTCGTGAGCAAGCACGATTTCGCGGTATTTGCCTGGTACCGCATCGTCTTCGGCCTGGTCGTGCTGGGCACCGCCTACAGCGGGCTGGTGGACTGGAGCCAGGACTAAGTCGGCGCCGGGCTGACGCCCGCGCCGCGACACTCAAACGGCTGCCGTTTCCTTGAGCAGCAACTGGATCTGCTCCAACAGCTGCGCTTCCTGGTAGGGCTTGCCCATATAGACGTTGACGCCGATTTCCAGCGCGTGGTTGCGGTGTTTGTCCGCCGTGCGCGAAGTGATCATGATGATGGGCACGTCTCTGAGTTTGTCGTTGTCGCGCATGATGCGCGCCAGCTCGAAGCCATCCATGCGCGGCATTTCGACGTCCAGGAGCACGACGTCGGGGAGCATATCGTGCATCTTTTCCAGGGCGTCGACGCCGTCCTTGGCGGTTTCCACGCGATAGCCCTCGCGCACCAGCAGGCGGCCGGTGATCTTGCGCACCGTCAAGGAGTCGTCCACCACCATGATGAAGGGCGCAGCAGCCTCCTCGACGATAGACGCGGGCGCGGGTGCCGTCGCCACCCAGTTCTGGCTCAGGGCGCGCTGCGCCAGGGGCACGGGATTGAGGATCAGCACCACTTGGCCGTCCCCGCGCACTGTCGCGCCGGCAATACCGGTGACCCGGGCCAACTGCGGCCCGATGTTCTTGACCACGATTTCGCGCGCGCCCTCCGCACTGTCGACCAGGAAAGCCGCCTGCTGGGCGCCGCTCTTCATAAGCACGACCGTATTGAAGCGGGCGATTTCGTGTGTCGCTTCGGTCTGGCCGAGCAAATGCGGCAAATAGAACAGGGGGTAGCCGCTGCTGCGCCATTCCACGGCGCCCGCCTCCAAGGCGGCGGCCAGTTGCTCGGGCTTGAATTTCTGCACCTGCACGACGAGGGTGGCCGGCAGCGCGTAGAGATGCTTGCCGGCGGTCACCATCACGCCCTGGGTGACCGCCAATGTAAGCGGCAACCAGATATGGAAAGTGGCGCCGCGGCCGGCTTCGCTGTGCACTTCCAGGCGCCCGCCCAGCGCGGCGATTTCGCTTTTCACCACATCCATGCCGACGCCGCGGCCCGCCACTTCGGACACTACCTCGGCGGTGGAGAATCCGGGCGCGAAGATGAGCTGTGCGAGTTGGTCTTCGGCCGGCGCGACGCCCGGGGAAAGCAGACCGCGCTCCATGGCCTTGGCGCGAATGCGCTCGAGGTTCAGGCCTTGGCCGTCGTCTTTCAGGATGAGCAACATCTCATTGCCTTCCTGGCGCGCAACCAGGCGTATGTCGCCGAATTCCGGCTTGCCCAGAGCCTGGCGCTGTTCCGCGCTTTCCAGGCCATGGGCCACGGCGTTGCGCAGCAAATGCTCCAACGGCGCGGTGATTTTCTCCAACACCGAGCGATCCAGCTCCAGCTCGCCGCCCTCGATTTCCAACTGGGCGCGCTTGCCCAGATCGCGCGCCGCTTGGCGCACCACCCGGTAAAGGCGCTCCGAAAGGCTGTACAAGGGCATCATGCGCACGCGCAGCAAATCCTGCTGCAGGTCGCGCGACAGGCGTGCCTGCTGGATCAGGGCCGCGTCCGTGGCGTCCAGCCGCGCGATCAGGGCTTGCTGTACGGTGCCCACGTCGTTGACGCTTTCGGCCAGGAAGCGGGTGACCTCCTGGAAGCGGGTGAAGCGGTCGAATTCCAGTGGGTCGAAGTGCGACTGCTCGGCCCGGCTCTGGAAGCTCGCCTGCATCTGGGCTTCGGCCTGGATTTCCACTTCGCGCAAATGGCCGCGCAGCCGCAGCAGGGCATCGGCCAGATCTTGAACATGGCGCTTGAGAACGAACATTTCGCTTTCCACGCGCGAGCGGGCGATACTCACTTCGCCGGCCTGGTTGACCATGCGGTCGACCCAGTCCGCGCGCACGCGCAGCATGAGCGCCTGGGCCGTCGCCGGCGTGGGTACTTCCGCCGCTGCCGGCGCGCTGAGCGGCGCGGCCGCCACATCGATGGGCGCCAGCGCCTCGGCCGGCTCGGCTGCGGCGGGATGGCGCAGCCGCTCCACCGCTTCGGCCAGCCGGTCGAAACGGCTTTCCATGGCATCGAAAAGATCGGCCCCCGGCGTCTCGCGCCCTTCCGCGACCTCGATCACCTGGGATTCCATCAAGTGGGTCAATTCGCCCAGGCGCATGGCGCCGGCCATGCGCGCACCGCCCTTGAGCGTGTGCAGAACGCGTCGCAGGGCGTTGCAGGGCCCGAGATTGCCCGGCTCGGCCTTCCATCCGCGCAGGCTGGCCGCAGCCTCGGGCACCAGGGTATCCGCTTCCTCCAGGAAGACGGGCAGAAGGTCGGCGTCCAACTCGTCTTGCACCTCGCGCTGTTCGAACACGGGTGCGGCGGCGTGGACACCGGCGCCGTCCGGCGCGGTAGCGTCTTGCGCGTGCGCCACCGTTTCCTCCATCGCCGCCGTTTCTTCCGCGACCGTCGGTGCGGCGGGCAGTTCACAGTAAGCCGGCTCGGCAGACTCCTCTGGCTCGACGGCCGGCTCCTCTTCGCCAAACACTTCGCCCGCTTCCGCCTCCGGCGCCGAAAACGGCATCGCCTCGACATCGGCGAACGCTTCCATCGCCTCCGCCGCAACCGGCGTGGGCTCGGCATCCATTGCTGCGCTCTGCGCAGGCGCCGTTTCTGCGGCGTCGGGCGCCAAATCGGTCGCGGCAACCTCCTCTACGGGTTCGACGGTTGCCGGGGCCGGCTGCGCCGGGCGTTCCTTGAGTTGGCTGAGCAGCGCCAGCAAATCTTCGGCGGCTTGCGGCTCGCAATGCTCTTCCGTGATGCCCTGCACCATCTCCGCCAAGCGCAGGAGCACGGCCCGGACGCCGCCACGGGCGGCCGCGTCGGCCAGTTCCGGTTGCGCGTTCCAATACATTTCCAGCGCATGTGCCAGATTGGCGAGATGGACAAAGCCGGTGGTGCCGGCGATGCCCGACAGCGTATGCACGGCGCGCCGACAAGACTCGTCCGGCTGGAACACGGCATCCTGTTCCAGATGAGGCAATATGTCCCGCAAGCAGGCGAGGCGCTGCCCCGCCTCCTGCCGGAAAATGTCGAATAGATTGGGGCTCAACCGGATGCCGCCTACGGCAACCATCTCGGGCTCGGTCGGCGCGGTTTCCGGCTCGGCCGCTTCGGCAGCCCCCGCGAGCCTGGCAGCGGCTGACGATTCGGCTGCCGGGGCCGCCCCCTCCGCCTGCACAATTTCCCCGGCAACAGGTTCGGCCGCGCCGGCGGCAGGTACCACCTCGACGCTGCCGGTTTCGCCGTAGCGGCGCACCCGATCGAGCAGCCCGCCCATGTCCTGAGTGGCGGTCGCGTCGTTCAGAAGCCTGCCTGTCCAGGCGGAAAATTCCCGGTTCGCCTCGGTCACCAGATCCAGCAAGACGGCTTCCGCATGCTTGTCCGCCGCCAGCCACTGATTCAAGAATTGCTCGAAACCCCAGGCCGCTTCGCCGAAATCCGCGAGACCGACCATGCGGCTGCTGCCTTTGAGGGTATGGAAGGCACGGCGGATGATGACCAGCGCTTCCCGATCCATGGGATTCGCCCGACAGGCGGACGCGGCGTCGGCCTGCTGGGCAAGCACCTCTTGGGCCTCTTCGAGAAAAATGTCCAATAGTTCGGCGTCGATCTCGGCATCCCCGGTGGCCGACGGCGGCGTAGCACCGGCCGACGCGGTAGGCGGGGCAACAGGCTGGGCCGGCGGCATGGCCACCGTCTCCGCAGCACCGGTCCGGATTTCGTCTTCCACCGCATCTTGTGCAGCAAGCTCCGCCGGAGTCTGGACCACAGCCTCGGGTTCACCCAACGCCTCGGCCGGCAGGGCGGCAGGGGGCTGCGCATCGGCTTGCGCCGGCATTTCAAGGGCTTCCGGCTCGGCCAGCGCCGGCAGGAGCGAGTCGACCAGTTTCTCAACCGCGCGCTGAAAATCCCCGCCCGGCCCCTGGCGCCAGAGTTCCAGTACCCCGGACACTCTCGTCTTGAGCAGGCTGTCGGCAATCAGGTCTGCGTCGTTGCCCAGCTCGACCAGAGCCGCTTCAAGCTTTTTTGCCGCGTCGGCATCCTCCCGGCTGCCGTGCCAACCCAAATAGGCCGCGGCAACCGCCGCCTTGCGTGCGGGAATCTCGCCTTCCACGGTGGGGAAAGGCGCTTCGGCCGGTTCGGCGACCGCCTCGGCGAGGCCGAAATCCACCAGCAAGGGCCGCAGTATGCTCGCGGCATCGGTGCGCCCGGCGCAATGCGCTTCCACAAATAGATTGAGGCTGCCCAGCGCATCCGCCAGACGTTGGCGCGCCGTCTCCTCCGGTGCGCTGTGCGCCTGGATGTGCGGGCTCACTTCGGCCAGAGCCGCCTGCAAAAGGGCGGCGGCGGGCTCTTGCTCCAGCATGATCAGGGCGCCGTGTATCTGCGCCTGCCACTGCGGCAAAGCCTCCAGCGCCGCAGTTTGTGCGGGATCGCGCAGGAAGGCATCGAGCGCTTCTTCCATTTGCTTGAGGCTGGACTGGATTTCCTGCCCCAACTGCTGCATGACGGCGCGGTCGGCCGCTTTTTGCGAAGCGGCGTCGAGCAGATTGAGCGTGGCCTCGGGCAACGGCTCGCCGGCCGCGGCAGCGTTCAAACGACGCCCTTGCTGTCCAGCGCGGCCGGCAAAATCGCCGCTCAGGATGTCTTCGCTGTCCAGCGCATTGTCCAGAAACAGCAGTGTGGTGGCTACTTCCAGTTGCAAGATTTCCGACAGGCGCTGCCCGGCCAGGGAGGCGCCCAGGCTCTTGAGCAGACCCACGGGCGCCTCTCCCAGGGGCGCGGCTACTTGCGCCAAGGCCGCCACGCGCTCGCGGAAGGCACCCAGGTTCTCTGCCTTGCCCTCGGCATAGCCATGCCACAACTGGCGCGCCTGCGCGACCGCCTCTTTCAGATCGGCCAGCAGTGGGCGCAGCCGCGCCACGGTTTCGGCGTCCGGGAAATCTCCCTGGGCGACATAGCGGTCGAGTTCGAAAGCGCGCCTGACCTCCTGCGTCTCGCCGGAGGGATTGCGGCTTTTGCTGATGAAAAAGAGGGCATCGCGCATGAGGCGCTCGGCCACCTGAGGAGCGCCTTCCAGCAAGCGGCGCATCTGCAGGTCGATCCGCGCGAGCAACTGCTTGACGTGAAAATCCGCCGCGATGCCTTGCGCCGCCAAGCTGTCGAGGAAACCGAGGCAGGCCCACCAGAAGCCGCGTGCCGCCGTCTCGCCGACCGCGCCGTGTATGCGGGCCACGGCCTCGCGCATGGGGGCCACGCCCGCCGCATTACCCTTCAGAAAAGCCAACAGGCCGCGCTGGAACTGGGCGCGGGCGCCTTTCACCAAGGCGGAAAATTCGGCCGCGGGCAATGCCGGCGCGGCGCCTTGCGCCGCCTGCCGGGCGCGCAGGTCGGGAAAGAATAGCTCGCCTTCGAAGACGCGCTCGGCGCCCTGCAGTTCCCGCAACCTGCGGTAGTAAGGAAACAGCGCCAGCTCGCCCGTGCCGCGCCCTTCCGCGACCCGCGCCACCCAGCGTTGCAGGCCTTCCAGGGCCTGATCCCCGGCCGCCGCGATCTCCGCGGCGGAGCTTTGGGCCGGGGGCTCGGCCAGCAGGGCCTCCAGGCTGGCCAACAAGGCGGCGGCGCCTTCCAGGTTCACCAGGCGCAAGGCTCCGGCGGCCTGATGGATTTCGTCCTGCGCCAAGCGCAGGGCGTTGCTCAGGCTCGCGTCCTCATGGTAGGCAGCCAGCCGCTCGCGCGCCGACTTGAGGGCTTTGTCGATTTCATCCCGGACCCAGTTGAGTGGGCCGACGTCGTAGTCCTGCATGGCGCTCATGGTGGTCCGTCCTAGCGATCAGCTTAGCTTGAAGCCGGAAATGGAGGCCTTCAGTTCGTCGGCCAGCCTGGTCAGGCCGCTGATGGATTTGGCCGTTTCCTGCGTGCCTTCGTTGGCTTCCAGGGTGATGGTTTTAATGCCCTGCATCGACTCCGCAACTTTGGCGGCAGTCTGCGCCTGGCTTTGCGTGGCCTGGGAAATGTTCTGGATGAGGCCGGCGAGCTTGCCGGAAACTTCGCCGATTTCCGCCAAGGCTTGGCCCGCCGCATCCGACAGGCGAGCGCCCTCCACCACCCCTTGGGTCGACAGTTCCATGGCCGCCACGGTGTCGTGAGTGTCGGCCTGAATGGTCTTGACGATGGCGCCGATCTGCTTGGTCGCCTCGGCGGAGCGTTCCGCCAGACGCTGCACTTCTTCCGCCACCACCGAGAAGCCGCGCCCGGCCTCGCCGGCCGATGCGGCCTGGATGGCGGCGTTGAGCGCCAGCACGTTGGTCTGTTCGGTAATGTCGGAAATCAGTTCGACGATTTCGCCGATTTCCTGGGAGGATTCCCCCAGCCGCTTGATCCGCTTGGCGGTTTCCTGGATCTGCTCGCGCAACTGGTTCATGCCGGATATGGTGTTGTGCACCGCCTGCTGACCTTTTTCCGCCGCTTCCAGGGATTGGCGCGCCACGCGCGCGGATTCGGCGGCGCTGGTGGATACCCCATGCACGGACTGGGAAATGTCCACTACCGCTTGCGAGGTGCTTTCGATCTCCTGCACCTGGCGCCGCGAGGCCGCCTCCAGTTGGCCCGATGCCGCCTGCGCCTGACGCGCCGCCGCCTCCAGTTGGCCGGTGGCCCCGTCGATGCCGCGCACCAGGACGCGCAGTTCCTCCACGGTATAGTTGATCGAGTCGGCGATGGCGCCGGTGATGTCCTCGGTCACGCTGGCATTGATGGTGAGGTTGCCCTCCGCCAGTTCGCCCAGCTCGTCCATGAGGCGCAGGATGGCCTCTTGGTTGCGCTGGTTTTCCTCCTGGCTCTTGCGCCCGGAAGTGCGCGCCTCGTTCACGTTCACCAAGCCCAGCAGCACCAGGGAACCCAAGGCGCTCAACGCGGCCAGCGCCGCGAGGATGTAGCTCACGTTGCCCAGGTGCCGGTAAGCCTCGCCGAGTTGGTCGATGTAGGCCAGGACCGCGTCGTTGTTCTTGAACAAGGCATGGGTGGCTTCCTTGGCGGTGGCCAAGGCCTGGACGTTGCCCAGGATGTTGTTGAGCGCGCCTTGCAGATCGCCAAAGCTGCTGCCGAGGTCTTTCAACTGGCTGCGGACGTCGCTGTCGGTCGCCGCCGCGATGCCCAGGGCCGGATTGCCGTTGAGCAGGCTCTGCAAATTCGTCTGGAAGGTGCCCACATCTTTGTCCAACTGCAGGGCGTACTGGGGATCGAAGTTGCTCGAAGCCAGCATGGCGTTCGCGTTCTTGGCCATGCGCTGCGTCAGCATGACTTGTTGCGAGGCCAGGGACACGGTGCGGCCGCTGGCTCCGGATTGCGCCAGGAAATCTGCAATCTGCTCGGTCAGTTCCTGCAGGTCGACGGTCGCGGCGTTCAGCTTGGCGACCCCGCCGCCCAAGGCCAGCAGGGCAGTGCGGTGCTTCAGGATGCTGTCGACCTGGGCGATGCCTTTCTGCCATTGGTCGCCGATCTTGCCCAGGATCGGCTGTGCCGAACCCGGCGATGCCGGCACCTGGTTGTCGCCGTTCTGCAATCCCTCCAGGGTGCTGGCGAAGCGGTTGCGGGCGTCCGCCAGCTTGCCGAACGCCTCGCTGCTGCCTTGCACCGCCTGCTGGGCTTCCAGCGGGATGCGTTGAGTCAGGGTCTGCAGGCGGCCGGCGTAATCCTCGTAGCGCGCCTTGTTGCCCACTTGTACCGAGCCGTACACGGTGAAACCCGCGGCCAGGAGCAGGGATATCAGCAACGCACCGGCGGTGTAAAGATACTGCTTTTCCACCGGCAGACGGCCCACCAGGGGCACCTTGCCAGAACGCGGCTCTGCCAGGCGCCGCAGATTGTTCATGATGAGGGTGGTGTGATCCGAGCCCTCTTTTTTCTTGCCGGACATACGTCCGGTAAGGCCCTTGAGATTGGCGATGGTTATGGCCATGGGATACTCCGTTCTGTGTTTATTGAGCCTGCACGGCCAGGAAGCGCGCGTCGGCGATCAAGGCGGCGAGAGAGAAATCCAGCCAGGAAACGTCTTGCTGATCCACCAGCGAACGGCCCGTCCAGGGCACGTCGCGCGCTTCCTGACGGCGCAACTGGCCGTCGTGGCGCAGCCCCAGGGTGCGTTCGATGATCAGGGCGGCGTTCACGCCCAGGCGGCGGTGCGCCAGCAGCAGGCGGCTGTGCGGGGAAGGCGCGCTGGGCTTCCCGGTCAGGAAATGGCCCAAGTCGGTGACGGCATAGAGATTGCCGCGCACGTTGCTCAAGCCGCGAAACCATCCTTCGCATCCCGGCACCGCCAGGACGGCCGGCACGGGCAGGACTTCGTCCACTTCCGTCAGCGGCACCAGCCATTGCCGCCCGGCGCAGGCGAAGCCCAGGCGCGAGGTCACGTCCGGCTGCGCCGCGGCGGCCTTCAGGCGCTCAGTCAGCCGGCCCTGGAACTCCCTCAGGTTGAAGGACATCGGCGCCGCCTCAACCGAGGGCCTTGATCTGCTTGATCAGCTCGTCGGGATTGACCGGCTTGACCAGATAGGCCCGCGCCCCTTGGCGCATCCCCCAGACCTTGTCGGTTTCCTGGCCCTTGCTGGTGCACATGATGACGGGGATGTCCTTGGTGGCGTCATCCTTGCTGATCATGCGCGTGGCCTGGAACCCGTTCATGCCCGGCATGATGACGTCCATGAGGATCAGATCCGGGTGGGTGTTCTTGGCCTGCGCCACGGCATCCTCGCCGCTTTCGGCCATGCTGACCAGATAACCGTGCTTGACGAGCAGCTCTGACAGGAAGAAACGTTCCGTTGGGGAATCGTCGACCACGAGAATACGGCTGATGGACATGGGCATCTCCTTTTTTTACGCGGCATGCTGCGGCGCATGCTCGCGCACCGCCCGCAACAGGGTGTCTTTGGTGAACGGCTTGGTGAGGTATTGATCCGACCCCACCAGGCGGCCCTTGGCGCGATCGAACAGGCCGTCCTTGCTGGACAGCATGATGACCGGGGTGGCGCGATACCGGGGATTGCGCTTGATCAGGGAACAGGTCTGGTAACCGTCCAGGCGCGGCATCATGATATCGACGAAGACGACGTCGGGCTGGTGGTCGGCGATCTTGGCCAAAGCCTCGAAGCCATCCTGGGCGAGGATCACCTCGCAGCCTACCTGGCCCAGGAAAATTTCGGCGCTGCGGCGGATGGTGTTGCTGTCGTCAATCACCATGACCTTCACGCCTTTGAGTGCGTCGGTATCGGACACTGCTTACCCCTTGCGATGCGTGCCGCCGGGCTGGCGGCTTCTGGGGGGTTTTACGGCAGGGCCGGAAATTTCTTTAAAAGCGCCGATGGGCGGCGCCATTGCGCAAGCCTACAAGGCGATCATCTCGAAATCGTCCTTGCGCGCGCCGCAGTCCGGGCAGGTCCAGTTGATGGGGATGTCCTCCCAGCGCGTGCCCGGTGCGATGCCATCCTTCGGCAAACCTTGCGCCTCATCGTAAACGAATCCGCAGATGAGGCACATCCAGGTGCGATAGGGGGCAGTGATCATAACGTGGAAACCGCGGCATTGGGCTAAAATGGCGGTCTATTCTAACCCCCCCTGCCTGTCGCCCCAAGCCATGTCCCAATCGCCACCCCTGGTGCTTACCTTCGCCGCTTCCGACCCCACGGGGGGGGCCGGCGTGCAGGCGGACGTACTGACGCTGGCGAGCATGGGCTGCCACCCCCTGTCAGTGATCACGGCGCTCACGGTGCAGGACACCGCTGGGGTGAGCGATGTCCTGGCGATAGACGCCGACTGGGTGGCCGACCAAGCGCGCATGCTGCTGGAGGACATGCCTGTCGACGTATTCAAGCTAGGTCTGCTGGGCAGCGTGGAGGCCATCTCGGTGATCGCCGAGATCCTGTCCGACTACCCCGATATCCCGGTCGTGCTCGATCCCGTGCTCGCCTCCGGCCGCGGCGACGAGCTGGTTTCGGAAGACATGGTGTCCGCCATGAAGGACATGCTGTTGCCGCAGACCACTTTGCTGGTGCCCAACAGCATCGAGGCCCGGCGGCTAACCGCGGGCGAGGGGGGCGACGACGAACCGGGCTTGGAAGTGTGCGCACGCCGCTTGACCGACCTGGGCTGCGAGTATGTGCTCATCACCGGCACGCACGAAAATACCCCGCGCGTGCACAATCGGCTGTTCGACGCCAGCGGCCACGTCCAGACCGACAGTTGGGACCGCCTGCCCGGAAGCTTCCACGGCTCCGGATGCACCCTCGCTTCCGCGATCGCCGCCAGCCTGGCCTGGGGCCAGGACATCCCCCAGGCCGTACGCGAAGGCCAGGATTTCACCATGGAGGCCCTGAAGGCCGCCTTCCGCCCCGGCATGGGGCAGTACATTCCCGAGCGTTTTTTCTGGGCCCAGGAGGCGCCGGCAGAAGGCAGCGCATGAAAGCGCCCTTTCCCGGCGGCGTCTACGCAATCACCCCGGCCGAGACCGATACCGATAGGCTCCTGGAGCGCGTGGAAGCCGCTCTGGCCGGCGGCATCAGCGCCCTGCAGTACCGCGAAAAAACCGGCGACGTGGCGCTGCGCCATGGCCAGGCCAGCGAACTGCTGGCCTTGTGCCGGCGCCACGGCGTGCCCCTCATCGTCAACGACGATGTGCGCTTGGCGGATCTGGTCGGCGCCGCTGGCGTTCATCTGGGTGCGGGAGACGCCCGCCTGGCGGAGGCGCGCATCCTGCTCGGGCCGGACAAATATGTCGGGATTTCCTGCTACCAGAGCCTGCCGTTGGCCAGAGAGGCCGAAGCCGGCGGCGCCGACTATGTCGCCTTCGGCAGCTTTTACCCCTCGCCCAGCAAACCCCAGGCGCCGCTGGCGCCCCTCGAACTCCTGCGCGCCGCGCGTCAGGCCTTGCATGTGCCCATCGTGGCCATCGGCGGCATCACGGCCGAAAATGCCGCCGTGTTGCTGGAAAACGGCGCGGACGCACTGGCGGTGATTTCCGCGATTTTCGACAACCCCGATGCGCGCGCCGCCGCCCGGCAACTGAACGCGCTGTTTGCCTGGGAGTCGGAGGAATGAAGAACAGCCCCGACGCTTTGCGCGCCATTTTCCACCCCATCCCGGATTCGAGGACACCATGAGCCGCAGCACCGATCTTTTCGCCCGCTCGCAAAAATTTATCCCCGGCGGAGTCAATTCCCCGGTGCGCGCCTTTCGTTCCGTGGGCGGCACCCCGCTGTTCTTCGAACGCGGCCAAGGCGCCCGCCTGTGGGACGCGGACGGTCGGGAGTACATCGATTACGTCGGCTCCTGGGGCCCGGCCATCCTCGGCCACGCTCATCCCAAGGTGGTGCAGGCAGTGCAGGCGCGCGCGGCCCTAGGCCTGTCCTTCGGCGCGCCGACCGAATTGGAACTGGAACTCGCCGAACGCCTGAACCGGCTGCTGCCCGGCTTGGAGAAAGTGCGCCTGGTGTCTTCGGGCACGGAGGCGACCATGAGCGCCATCCGGCTCGCGCGCGGCCACACCGGGCGCGCCAAGTTCATCAAATTCGAAGGCTGCTACCACGGCCACGCCGATTACCTGCTGGTGAAAGCGGGATCGGGGGCCCTGACTTTCGGCCACCCCACCTCGGCGGGCGTGCCGGCGGACATCGCCGCCCACACGCTAGTGCTGGACTACAACGACCTCGCCGGGGTGGAAGCATGCTTTCGCGCCAACGGCCAGGACATCGCCGCCGTCATCGTCGAGCCGGTGGCCGGCAACATGAACCTCATCAAGCCCGCGGCGGGTTTCCTCGAAGGCCTGCGGCGGCTGTGCACGCAATACGGCGCCGTGCTGATTTTCGACGAAGTAATGACGGGTTTCCGCGTCGGCCTCACCGGCGCGCAGGGGCATTACGGTATCACCCCAGACCTCACCACGCTGGGCAAGGTCATCGGCGGCGGCATGCCGCTGGGCGCGTTCGGCGGACGCGCAGACATCATGGACAAGCTCGCCCCGCTCGGGCCGGTCTACCAGGCCGGAACGCTGTCCGGCAATC